>NZ_CP109028.1 GCF_036226885.1 Streptomyces sp. NBC_00663 | reverse complement strand
GCAGACACGACGCGAAGCCGCTACGCGGCTTCCTGCGAGCGCTCCGCGCTCGCCCTCCCGGCGGCTCCGCCGCCGGACCGGACAACTCCGTTGCCCGGAATCCCGGATCACTCCGTGATCCGGGTGACGGAGGCAGCTTCGCAGCCTCCTTAAGCAGCAACGGTGTGAGGGCACACGGGGGTTGACGAGACGTCAAATATTTTCCTGACGGTCCATCAGAAGGTGAGGTGTGCGGAGCCTTCTGATCCCGCAGACTGTCACCCCCGCCGGCTGTTACCCGGATCGCGGAGCGATCCGGGTAACAGCCGAACCACCTCCAACCAGACCTGAAACACAGGAGACTGACGGACCATCAGATGATCTTTACAGGGAGTCTAAGTCCTGCAAAGCCTGACCAAACCGCCTTCGGCCTGAAGCCCACGGCTCACCGGCCACCACCGCCGGCCGATAGCCGCTAAGCCGACCCGGCGTGCAGGCGAGGCGCTACCGCGCCCGGCAACGCAGGACCACTGGAAGCCGACGGAAACCCGCCAGCCGGCGTCGGCCACCCGTTTTTCCGGGCCGCCCGCTCGCTTCTCCCCCGTGCTGGAGCGGCCCGGGTCAAGGGTGGCCCGCAGGGCCATCGGCGCAGCCGACGCGAAGCGCCCTTGAGGCGGACCGCGGAAGCACGACACTGACAAAGAAGCGGGCGGCCCCACAGCAACCAGAAAACTCCGGTGAACACATCCGACGTGGAAGAGGCCAATATCAAGAGCGAGGCCTTGGATTTTTGAGGTATGAACACCGAAAACACCCAGAGCAGGAACTGCACTCCCGCCTTTAGAGAAAGGGGTTGGTATGGTTCACAAAAAGAGAGGGCTGCATAGGTGTAACTAGCGACGATGAGTACGGACTGCATCCGTGTATGTGTCGCGTGTCAAGTCCTCTGATCCAATACCAAGTTCGGACAGTACCGTACGGATGTCGTCTAGAGCTGCCTGAACCTCGTCGCCCTCCACAAGACTCTCGACTTCGAGGAATTGGCCGTTGAGCTCGGGAACACGTACAAAGGGGTACAGGTCGCGTACAGCGAGGGCCAGGCCTGCTTCCTATGGGCCTACACCTAATACAAATAGAGAGAGGACATAACCCCAGGTCAGAGGCCATGGCGTATAACGCTCAGGGCTATTCAAGTGTCAGATCGGGACGCAAGCCCAACGTCAAGAGCGATATGGGGCGGGCAAGGCGTGCAGTCGACACAAGCACTGGCGAGTTCATCCAGCGAGAACTGCAAGGACGACAAGCCGTACGCCTGGAGCGGCGGCAGCCGACACGTGAACGTCAGCAAGACCTGGCGTCGGTCGTATGGGTGAAGAACAGCGGGTACACGAAGCGGGTACACGAAGAACGACAAACTGGTCTACGGTTACTACCTCTTCAACTCCCCGCCGCGCGATGAGCCGTTGCGAGAGAGCTTCCGACAGATCGGCCTCGCCTTAGAGCTACGCCCGAACGCCGTAAGCAACTCCGTGTGCAACCTCCACCGGGGAGCGTTCCTCCAAGAGGCAGAGAGCGTAGGCAAGGTGACGTCCTACAAGCTGAACGGCCGGGCTGCCTACGACGGCTCCGCAAACCAGCAACACAGAGCCATCGAGCACAAGGTTGAGCCCGCCAGGTCAGCGCACGTCGATGAAGCGGTGCTCCTCCGGCCAGGCCTGCGCTGCTGCTGGAGGTGGCGCACATCCCGGACGACATCAAGAAGCCTCACGACCTCGTCCTCGTCTTCTCCGCTTGGCCCCAGTTCACCGGGCACGTGGCGGAGAGGGCAACGGCAGTGGGCCCCGGATCTTCCGCCGGGACCCACTGCCGCAGGCCTCTTTCTCGGCTCTTCTATGTTCTGGTTCTCGACCTTGAGTTCCAGTCCCGTCAGTCCCGTAATGGCTGTCGGTTTGCCTCTGAACTGCGGTTTCGCGGGCGGGGCTGAACGGTTTCCTCTGTATCGCGGCAGCCTTATCCGGTCGGTTGGCGCTCCAGCGCGTACCCGCCAGAGGGGGTCAGGACCTGGCCGGCGCTATCTCCGTTGCATGGCCGGTCTGTGAGCGCGGTGTCTTGGCGCCGACTTTGCCGGGCTCGATGGTGCGGGGGTCTACGGCCTCGCCCGGGGCGCCTACCTGGTAGTCGCCGTTGGGGTCGCTGTCGCGGTCGTGAGGGAGGAGGAAGAAGGTTCGTCGGCGGAACAGGCCGGAGTCGGGGTCGCGTTCGGCGCCTGTGGCGAGGGTGGTGTAGCCGACGAGGCGGCCGTCGCGGGAGTAGCGGGGCTTGCCTGTCCGGGTGCTGACCTTGTCCAGGGCCTGGCGGACGTAGTCGATGGTGTCCAGGTCCTCCAGCCACACCACTTCGGCTTCACCGGTGAGCTGGCCGTCTTCCAGCATCGAGCTCATGGCTGTAGACCCTCCTCGTTCTCGTCGTCCAGCCTGTTACTCCCGCGGGCGCTCGGGCATCTGGTGCCTGGCCGCAGCGTGCCCGCGCGGGCTGGTGCGCGCCCTTCATCGTACGGCCACGCAAACGGCCGCCCCGGGGTGTGAGGGATCGTCACCGCTGGCCCCGTGTGTGGGGCGCGTCGTGGCTGGAGGCCGTCTCGTCGGCGGCATCAGCGAGCAGAGCCAGGCCGGGGTACATTTTTCGATCGTTGTTCTTGATCATCTCTGCGGGTGAGGCGAGACCGAGTTCCTGGCGGATCCGGCTGGCGAAGGCGCGGGAGGTCGCCGATTGGATGCCTTCGTCCGCGCACCATCGGGTGTACGTCACGTACAGGAGTTTCTGCTCGACTCGTAGGCGCGGGTCGGGGCGTCCGGCCTCGCCCGTGGTGCACCGCTCGGTCAGGAAGCGGCCGATGTGGTCCTCGGTCCGCTCGTACGCCGCGGTCGCCAGGCGTACCGAAGCCGGGCCGTCCAAGGGGTCGCGGGTGGTGAGGTAGAGGCGGGCGCCGTCGATGAGCCATTGCAGGATGCCGGGGCCCTCGTCTCGGACGAGCTCGGCCGCCAGGTTGTCGATCTTCCGGTGATTGGGGACCTTCCGTTCGAACGGAATGAGCCGCATACGCCGCCAGAAGGCGTGTCCGCCGGTACCGACCTCGGGCTTGTGGTTGCCCAGCAGCCACAGCTTGTGCGTGGGGGTGAAGGTGAAGAAGTCCTGCCGCATCCGGCGGGCCGTGATGGCGTCCCCGCCTGTCAGCAGCTTGACGCGGGCCTCGTTGAACTTATCGTTCGGCTTCAGCTCGCTGCACACCACGATGCGCCGGCCGTGCAGTTCGGTCAGCTCGGTGGAGTGCTCGGCGAACTTCCCCTGATCCATCAGGAAGCCGGGTGGAGCTGCGTTGGCGTACTCCCCGAGGATCTGCATCATCGCGTCCAGGAGGACAGATTTGCCGTTCGCGCCGGAGCCCCAGAGGAAAGGCAGTACCTGCGCGCCGACGTCTCCGGTGACGGAGTAGCCCAGCAGCAGGTGCAGGAAGCTGATCGTCTCCCGGCCCTTGTCGTCGTCGCCGAAGGTGTCGGTGAGGAAGCGATCCCAGCGGGGGGTGGCCATCATCTGGGGCGCGACAGTGGTCGCCCGGGAGTGCATGTCGGTGAGCGGGTCAGGTTTGCGCAGCTCCCCCGTCTTCAGATCGACCACTCCGGCCGGGGTGCACAGGGCGTAGACGTCGCCGTCCAGCACATCGGGGTCCAAGCTCAGCCCTGGGGCCGCCTGGGCCTGCTGGAGCAGCGCCTTCACGCCGGCCGTGGACTGTGTCCTTCGGCGATGAGCCTGCAACTGCCCATCGCTGAAAAGGCCGCGCGGGTCGGTCCGCGGGATCTGCTCAGCCAGGTCGCCTGCCGCCCAGATCGCCGCCTTCTCACCGCCGACTCGCTTCCATCGGTACTCGTCCCAGGTGAACCAGCCCAGCCCCTCCACGTGGCGGAAGCGGTCCGCGAAGGTCCGCGCGAACAGCTTGGCCATCGCACGGTCGGTCAGTTCGTCAGGGAACAGTCCCATCCGTCCCGCCTCTGGCGGGGGCGGAGCGTCGTCGGACTGTTGTGCCGGAAGCATCAAGTGACTGTCCGGCAGGTGCAGACGCATCTGCTCTGCGGCCGCCACTGCGTCAAAGCCCACCGGCTCAGCGCTGTTCATGACCTCCCCCGGAGGAAAAGCGGGTTCCCGAAGGGGCTGGCCGTGGGGCAGGTCGACCGATCGCTGTCTGCACACCGGCTGGCCGCAGCAGGGGAACTCTGGGCCTCCGCGGGGACGGTAGGCGCGGTCGCTGGCACGGGACGTCCTTGCTCGGGGATGGTTTTGAGTCCTGTCCTCAAAAGTGCTGGTCACAAGCGAACCCGAGGACGAACGGGACTGACGGGACTGAGGAATGCAGATGCGGCCCCGAGCGTAGCGCACACCTGCCCCGGGGGGAGGGGGCTCAGGCGCGTGTCGAAAGTTCGGTCCCGTGAGTCCCGTCAGCAGGGGCAGCCCTGCTTCAGGGGGTTGCAGACTGCGGGACTCACGGGGGCGGGGCCGGAACGGTTTTGGTCCCGTATTCAGTCCCCTGACAAAACACCAGGTCAGAGGACTTTCGCGTTGCAGCACGGGACTGACGGGACTGAGACCTGCAGTTATGAGCTACATATGCAGTAGTGCATGCGCGGGCGCATACACACACGCCTGATCGGCATAACTACCGAGGTGGGTCCCGTCAGTCCCGTACCAATGCCAGCAAGCGTCTCTGACCTGCATTTTTTCAAGGACGGGACTGAACGGGACCGAAGGACGGACGGCTTACTCAGTCCCGAAGACCAGCCCCGCCCCCTGTCGGGCTACGGCTCGTAGACGAAAACCTCCCCTGCGCTCGCCTGCACACCGACCTTGCGAAAGCAGCCGCGAACAACCGTTTTTGTGGGGGAAGATCGGTCATCATCCCTGATGATGGAATCGCCCCCGAGTAGCTGATCAAGCAGGCTGGAAGGGACGCACCATTGGTGGAGGCCGACAGGCAGCTCTCCGAGCGCGTTGCGGGACGTGTCTGGACGGTACGCCTGGATCCCTACGGTCGGCCTTCCGTCGGCGCAGTGCGCCTTTCCTGCTCTCGCCTGGCCTGTGCTGACCAGCACTGCCCTGAGGGTGCCGCAGGACGTAAGGCCGCAGTCGCCCACATGAACGCGCATCTGACGCCGATCCGTTCAGGCGGCGGCCCGCGTGGCGAGGCCTGGTGTGCCTGCCGGGCCATTTCCTGTGCATGGCACACTCCCGCCCCGGAATCCGGTGTTGGACGGCGGGGCGTTTCACAGTCGGCGGGGCCGGGCGATGTGGGGGCGCGGTGGTGCTGAGCGTCCATGCGGCCCGTGCCGGCCGTTTGTGGCGGATTGCTGAGACGTGTGAGCGCTGCGTGGCCGCCACAAGTGATGTCGGGTCCGGGACGTCGGCCTCCCAACGGCTCACACCCCTCAGACTGGGACGGCTTCAGCGGCAAGGGAGCCGAACAAGGAACACGTACGTAGCTCTGCGGAGGGCGCGGTGACGGCGGTGTTCTCCGACCGCGGCCCCGGGCCTGCGCCCTCGGTCGTCCCGGCGATGGTGTCCCTCATGCCCGCGCCGTCGCCCCGGGCAGGGCGTCCCGGCGGGTGCCGCGCGCGGGTGCCGCGCTGGGGAAAGATCGCTCAGCGGATCGTGCCGCACGACCTGGAGCCCGACGTCCTCAGAATCGAACTCATCGAACTCGGGGATGCGTTCCGCGCCTACCAGAAGCGCTCCGAACCTGACCTCGTCGTCCTGGCCGAGCTCCACGAACGCAAAGCCCGCGCGTTCTCGGCGTGGGCCGCCGTGAGCGGCGACGGTGCCCTGCGCGACGAGGCCCGGCGGGCCAGGAAGGCCGCAGAGACCTCGCGAGATGCATGAGAACCGTGGTGGTCAGCCCGCGGGGACTCTGGCTGGCACCGGAGGGCCGGTGGTGGAGCGGCTGCTGACGAGGCAACAGGCCGCACGCGCCCGCTCCGTACTCGACCACGTCGCCGCGCACGCACTGTCCCCGCAGGCCGAGGTGCGCCTCGCGGTGCTCATGCTCGCTCTGCGGGCCGCGCGCGCCGGCACCGGGAACGTCGTCGGCCAAGAGATCACCAGCTGGCTCCAAGGCGATGCCGAGCGAGTGCTTCAGCAACTGGTCGCCGCCGACTGGCTGCGCCTGCCCGGAACCGTGGCCGAGGCCATGGCCTCGATGCCCGAGCACCCCACCACGTTCAGCGTCCCCACGCTGCTCGGCGAGCAGCCCCGCCCGTTAGCCTTCGGCAAGACCACCCGCGCACGGCTCTCCGGCTGGGCCCAGAAGGTCGTGGGCGACCGGAAGATCCGTAAGAAGAAGCTGGACTCCCCCGCACGGCTCCTGGCCCTGTACACCGCTGCCCACATCCGCTTCGACGGACGTCTCGGACGCCCCGAGGACGGAGGCCTCCACCTCGACGAGGCCGCCGCGTTCTGCACCCTGCCTGCCGAACACGTCGCCGCGCACGCCGACCTGCTGGTCGCGGCCGACTGGCTCGCCGAAATCGATACCGCTGGTGGACGGCTGCGCGGACGGCTCTCCGAGCGCGTCCTACCGCTGGGTGGGCTGCTTTAACGTGCCCGTGCCACGTGCAACTGTGCCGTCTTCTTTGAAGATGCGATACCGACATGTACGGATCGTTCATGGGGAACGACTCCTCGATCGGACTGATGCAGATCCCGGCGATGGATGGAGCCCGACCAGACGGCGTTGAGTGTCGCTGTCGGCTCGCCTGTCGGCGGCATCGGAGCTGACTCCTACGGAGGCCAGTGGCACGCACAGGGGTGTGTGGCCTGAGCCGTCGTAAGGGTGGGGTGCGAGTCGTCGCCCCCGGCCCCTCCAACCATTGACGGAGTGCGGTCACCACTCTAACCTCCATCCTCATATGTAGATGAGGTCTATATACATGGAGTGGGTTCATGTCATTGAACGGAACGGCTCAGGACGTTGCTCAGCGCTTGCGGGACGGGATGGCGGCCGGGGTGCTGTCCTTTCCGCTGACCAGCTTCGCGGCGGACGGCAGTCTTGACTTGGACGCCTACCGGGCTTATTTGGCCGGGCAGTTGGCCACCGCGCCCGGCGCGGTCTTCCCCGCCTGCGGTACGGGTGAGTTCAGCGCGTTGGACGAGGATGAGTACCGGCAGGTCGTCACCGCGGCGGTGGAGGTGGCGGACGGGCGTATACCTGTCGTCGCCGGGGTCGGGTATGGGTGGGCGCAGGCTGTGCGCTTTGCCCGGATCGCTGAGGAGGCGGGCGCGGATGCGGCGCTGGTACTCCCCCACTACCTGGTCAACGGTCCGCAGGAGGGTCTCGTCGAGCAGGTGCGCCGGATCGCTGCGGGTACCGGTATCCCGCTGATCGTCTACCAGCGTGACCAAGTCGCCTTCACGGCTGATTCGTTGAGGCGTATCGCGGAGATCCCGGGCGTCGTCGGTCTGAAGGACGGGCACAGTGACCTGGACCGGCTTCAGCGCCTGACGCTTGCCGCGCCCGAGGGTTTCCTCTTCTTCAACGGGGCCGCGACCGCCGAGGTCCAGGCCCGTGCGTATGCCACGGTCGGTGTGCCCGCGTACTCGTCGGCCGTGCATGCCTTCGCCCCGGAGATCGCCGACGCTTTCTTCCGCGCGTTGCGGGACGGCGACGGCAAGACGGTCGACCTGCTGCTGCGCGCGTTCTACGTACCGCTCGTCGAACTCCGCGACCGCGTCCCCGGGTACGCCGTGTCGCTCGTCAAAGCCGCGGCACGCCTGCGCGGGCGACCCGTGGGACCCGTCCGCGCCCCGCTCACCGACCCGTCGGACCGCGACCTCGCCGAGCTGGAGAAGCTCCTGGAGGCGGGCCTGGCGCTGGTCGGTGCCGCCCGCTGAAGCACCCCGGACGACGCCCCGCGCGTCGCTAAGCCTCACACCGGCCGCGTGTGGTGCCCAGCCGTCTCGCCCCGTCCCACCCACGACAGACGGCCGCCGCTCGCCAAGCGGGTGGGGCGGTCGTCATCTGCGCACAGTTCAGCACAGTTCAAAGGGGAACTGATCCATGCCTCTCGTCGTCGTCGGAATCAGCGTGCTGGTCCTGCTGTTCCTCATGACCAAGCTCAAGCTCAACGGCCTCATCGCCCTCCTCCTCGTGGCCGTCGGTGTCGCGCTCGTCCAGGGAATCCCGGCCGCGGAGATCGGTGACGTCCTCGGCGAGGGCGTCGGTGACCAGATCGGCGACACCCTGCTCGTCGTCGGGCTCGGTGCCATGCTCGGCCGGGTCATGGGGGACTCGGGCGCCGCCCAGCGCATAGCCGGCCGGCTCGTCGACGCCTTCGGGCCGCGGCACGTCCAGATCGCCATGGTCATCACCGCCATGCTCATCGGCGTGACCATGTTCTACGAGGTCGCGTTCGTCATCATCGTGCCGGTCGCCTTCACCATCGTCCGCGTCACCCGCAAGAACCTGCTGTGGGTGGGGCTTCCGATGTCGATCGCCCTGTCCACGATGCACAGCTTCCTGCCGCCCCACCCCGGCCCCACCGCCGTCGCCGCCACCTTCGACGCGTCCGTGGGTCACACCCTGCTCTACGGTCTCTTCTTCGCCGTGCCGATCGGTGCGGGCATCGCGCTGGTGTGGCCGCGACTGCCGTTCGTGCGGCGGATGGACCCCTCGATCCCCCAAGGGCTCGTCACGGAGCGGGTGTTCGAGGACGACGAGATGCCGGGCATGGGCTGGTCGCTGTTCGTCGCACTGGTCCCGATCGTGCTGATCGCGGGGGCCGCCGTGGCCGACATGGCGGTGGACGACGACAAGAACGAGGTCCTGCACGCCGTCGACTTCATCGGCTCCGCGCCGGTCGCCCTGCTGCTCACCCTGTGCCTGGCCATCTGGGCGTTCGGCCCGCGCATCGGCCGCAGCCTGGACGAGGTCAGCGCCTCCTGTGTCTCGGCGGCCAAGTCGATGGCGATGATCCTGCTGGTCATCGGCGCCGGCGGCGCCTACAAGGGGGTCCTCGTCACGGGCGGGATCGCCGACTACATCAAGGACTTCACCGAGGGCTGGGACATCTCGCCGATCATCCTGGCCTGGCTCATCGCCGCGATCCTGCGCATCGCGCTGGGCTCGGCGACGGTCGCCGTGGTCACGGCCGCCGGTGTGGTGGCCCCGCTCGTCGCGGGCAGCGGTGTCCACCCCGAGCTGATGGTACTGGCCGTCTCCTGTGGCTCGATCGCCTTCAGCCACGTCAACGACCCCGGCTTCTGGATGTTCAAGGAGTACTTCAACCTGTCGGTCCTCGACGCGATCAAGGCGCGTACGACGTACACGACCGTGCTGGCGATCCTCGGCCTGGGCGGCGTACTCGCCGTCGAACGGGTCCTGGACGCCCTGAGTATCTGACCTGCCCTCTTTTTCGCTTTAAGGATTTGCGATGACCAGCCGAAACCAGCCCACCGTCACCGCGTTCGCCGTCTATCCCGTCGCCGGGCGCGACTCGATGGAGCTGAATCTTTCCGGTGCGCATGGCCCGTACTTCACCCGCAACGTCGTCGTCCTGACGGACTCCGAGGGCCGCACGGGGCTCGGTGAGGTGCCGGGCGGGGAGAAGATCACGCGGACGCTGCGGGACGCCGAGTCGCTGGTCGTGGGCGCGCCGGTGGGCGACTACAAGCGGGTTCTGCGGGAGATCGGGGAGCGGTTCGGCGACCGCGACTCCGGCGGCCGTGGTTTGCAGACCTTTGATCTGCGGACGACTGTCCACGCGGTCACGGCCGTCGAGTCCGCCCTGCTCGACCTTCTGGGCCAGCATCTCGACGTTCCGGTCGCGGCCCTGCTCGGTGACGGGCAGCAGCGGGAGTCCGTACGGGTTCTCGGTTATCTCTTCTACGTCGGCGATCCCGACCGCACGGATCTGGAGTACGTCCGTGAGCCCGACGCGGACGTGGAGTGGTACCGGATCCGGCGCGAGGAGGCGCTCACGCCCGAGGCGATCGTGCGGCAGGCGGAGGCGACGTACGAGCACTACGGCTTCCGGGACTTCAAGCTGAAGGGCGGGGTGCTGGACGGGGCGGAGGAGGTCGAGGCGGTACGGCAGCTGAAGAAGCGTTTCCCTGAGGCGCGCATCACCCTGGACCCCAACGGGGCGTGGTCGCTGCGCGAGGCGGTCGAGTTGTGCCGGCCGCTGGTGGGCACGCTCGCCTATGCCGAGGATCCGTGCGGTGCGGAGGACGGCTACTCGGGGCGCGAGATCCTCGCGGAGTTCCGCCGGGCGACCGGGCTGCCCACGGCGACGAACATGATTGCCACGGACTGGCGGCAGTTGACCCATGCCCTGGCGCTGCAATCGGTGTACATCCCGCTGGCCGACCCGCACTTCTGGACCATGCAGGGCTCGGTGCGGGTGGCTCAGTTGTGCAACTCGATGGGTCTGACGTGGGGTTGTCATTCCAACAACCACTTCGACATCAGCCTGGCGATGGTCGCGCACTGCGGTGCGGCGGCGCCCGGTGAGTACAACGCCCTCGACACGCATTGGATCTGGCAGGAGGGGATGGAGCGGCTCACCGTCGCCCCGCCGCGCATCGTCGACGGGGAGATCGCGATTCCTCGGGCTCCGGGGCTTGGCGTCGAGCTCGATCGGGACCGTCTGCTGGCCGCCCATGAGCTGTACCGCGAGAAGGCTCTGGGGGCCCGGGACGATGCGATCGGCATGCGCTATCTCGTGCCCGGCTGGACCTTCGACAACAAGCGGCCGTGTCTGGTGCGTTGAGGTCAGGGGTTACAGGCCCAGGTCCAGGGCCAGGCACGAGTAGTACTTCCATGAAGCTTCGGGGTTGTACGAGCTGTTCGCTCCGGCGGTCGGGGCTGACTCGACCGCTTCGGTCATGTCCTCGAAGCTGATGCGCTCGGGGAGCTTGCCGAATCGCGCGTGCCGTACTGCCGACTCGGCGGCTTCCGTGGTGAGTGCCTTGTTCATGACCGTGCTCCACTTCGTCGATCGTGGATGGCGTCCTGGTTGTTGCCTTGGCCGAGCATGAGCATGCATCCCGCTTGCGTCACCTGTCAAGGCGGTGACGGCAAGTGGGCGTGCCTGGTGGGCGCGGTGCTGGTTGTCGCTTGTAGACGAGTAGACGAGCGTCAGCCCGGCGGGTGTGCGGCAGGGGAAGTGGTGCTCTCCCCCGCCGCACCCTGGGTCAGGCCTCGGCGCGCTTGGGCAGGCGCCAGTTCGGGCGCGGGAAGTGGCAGGTGTAGCCGTTCGGGTAGCGCTGGAGGTAGTCCTGGTGCTCCGGTTCGGCTTCCCAGAACGGGCCGGCCGGCGTCACCTCGGTCACCACCGGTCCCGGCCACAGTCCGGAGGCGTCGACATCGGCGATGGTGTCCTGCGCGATGCGGCGCTGCTCCTCGTCGTAGTAGTAGATGGCGGAGCGGTAGCTGGCGCCGATGTCGTTGCCCTGGCGGTTGCTCGTGCTCGGGTCGTGGATCTGGAAGAAGTACTCCAGGATCGTGCGGTAGTCGGTGGCCGTGGGATCGAAGGTGATCTCGATCGACTCCGCGTGCTTTCCGTGGTCGCGGTAGGTGGCGTTGGGCTTGTCGTTGTCGCCGCTGTAGCCCACGCGTGTGTGGGTCACGCCGGGCAGGGCCCGGATCAGCTCCTGCATGCCCCAGAAGCAGCCGCCCGCCAGCAGCGCCCTCTCCTCGGCGTCGCTCATGGCACCTCACCTTTCCGTTCGCGTTGTTCGCGCAGGGCTCCAGGCTCGCATGTCGGCGGTCTGAAGAGAGCCCCTCTCATCACCATCTTGGCAGGTGATGAGTTGCGTGACTGAATCACTGTTGCTCGTCACCTTTTGAAGCGGTGACGGAGTCCAGTGGGACTGGAACACCGTGGGTACCGGGAGAAATTCCTGGCAGGGACGACGCTCAGCTCTGCGAGCGGTGCGGATGCGCCGGGTATACGCCGAGGATGCGGACCTCGGTGGAGAAGAAGCGCAGTTCGTGCAGGGCGAGGGCGATGCGCTCGTCGTCGGGGTGGCCCTCGATCTCGACGTAGAAGCGGCTGGCGTTGAGTCCGGCGCCGATCTGGTAGCTCTCGATCTTGGTGAGGTTGACGCCGCTGCTGGCGAACCCGCCGAGCGCCTTGTAGAGGGCGCTCGGGATGTTGCGGACGCTGAAGAACAGACTCGTCATCGTCGGCTCCCCGGTGTGCGGGGCGAAGACGGCGTCCCGGGAGAGCACGACGAAGCGGGTGGTGTTGTCCGGGTCGTCCTCGACCTCGGCGCGCAGTACATCGAGACCGTAGAGCTCGGCCGCGGCCGGCGGGGCGAGCGCCGCGTGCCGCGGGTCACCGAGCTCGGCCACCTCGCGGGCGGCGCCGGCGGTGTCGTCGCTGACGAGGGTGCGCCAGCCGCCCTCTCGCAGGATCTTGCGGCACTGTCCGAGTGCGTGCACGTGACTGCGTACGCACTCCACCTGGTCCAGGGTCGCGCCGGGCACGCCCATCAGGTCGAAGCGGATGGCGAGGAAGTACTCGGCGACGATGTAGAGACCCGACTCGGGCAGCAGGTGGTGCACGTCGGCGACGCGTCCGGCCGCGGAGTTGTCGACGGGGATCACGGCGACGTCGGCGGTGCCCAGGGTCACGGCGTCCAGTGCCTGCTCGAAGCCGGTGCAGGGCAGTTCGGCGCTGTCAGGGTAGAGGGCGCGTGCGGCGGTCGCCGAGTTGGATCCGGGTTCACCCTGATATGCGGCGGTCGTCACCGTGTTCAGCCTTCCTGGGCATGGTCTCGTCGTGAGGTCGTGTCGTGAGGCGGCAGTGGCTCCGTCGCCTGGCGCACCTGCTGAAGTATCAGGGAGCAGGCGTGCTGGTGAGACTCGGCAACCACATGGTGGACAGTGGCCCCGGCTCGTGCCGGTCCCTGGCCTGGTTCTGCGGGATGGCGCCGCGGCGGAGCCGTATAGGAACCTCACGACGCGCGTCGGCCCGACGAGGGGCAGCGCGCATGGGATCAGGCGTGGGAGCTATTACGCCGTAATAGCGGAGGGTCTCTATTACGGCGTAATAGCGGAGGGGTCTCTGAGCGATCTCCGCGATGGAGCCATAACCGGGAACGGGTCAGGTGGACGAAGCCACGGCCACCGAACCCGACTGGGAACGGGGGGTCTTCGCTCCCGGCTTCTTCGGGGCGATCGTGCGCGGGTCGACGGCCTCCCCCGGGGCGCCCTCGCGGTAGAGGCCTTCGGGAAGGCTGTCCCGGTCGTGAGGAAGCAGGAAGAACACCCGCCGCTTGTACAGACCGCTGTCAGGGTCAGGGGTGGCGTCGTCGTCCAGGAGCGCGTAGCCCACCATGCGTCCGTCGCGGGCGTACGGCGGCTTGGTGTTGCGCCGCCTGGTCTTGTCCAGCGCCTGGCGCACGTAGTCGAGCCGTTCGGCGTTCTCCAGCCACACCACCTCGGCCTCGTGGATGAGGTCGCTCTCGGTCAACAGCGAACTCATGGCTGTAGCCCCTCCTTCTCCGGCGTGCTCCCCGGCCGTGGGGGAAAGTCCGGGCATCTGTCCGTGTCGCTCCAACCCGCTCGCCGCCAGGTGGCGGGCCGCTCCGTGGGGGTCACCGCGGGCGTGGCCTGGCCACCATCGTAGAGCGCAGGCCAAGGCCGGTGTAGGGCACGTGGTGTGGACGGCCCACCTACGCCAGCCGTCATGCCTGCTCCAGCAGTGCGATGCCCGGGTAGTACTTGCGGCCATTGGACTTGATCATGTCGGTCGGCGAGGTCACGCCCACCTCCTGGCGGACGCGGTTCGCGAAGACCCGTGGTGTCGCGGGCCGGATCCCCTCGCCGGCGTTGCACCAGGAGCTGTACTCCGCGTAGAGGAGCCCCTGTTCCACGCGCAGGTCCCTTCTCGCATCGCAGTCCCGCGTGCAGCATTCGGTGAGGAAACGGCCGATGTGGTCCTCGGTGGTGGCGTAGGCCGTGGTGGCGATCCGGACCCGGTCGGGGCCCTCCAGCGGGTCCCTGGTGCGCAGATACCGCTGTGCGCCCTCGATCAGCCACTGTAGGATTCCCGGCCCCTCGTCGCGGACGAGTTCGAAGGCGAGGTTGTCGATCCTGCGGTGCGCGGGGACGGTCCGGGTGAAGGGCAGCAGGCGAATACGCCTCCAGAACGCGTAGCCTCCGGTGGAGACCTCCGGGCGGTGGTTGCCCAGCAGCCACAGGTGGTGGGTCGGGGTGAACGAGAAGTAGTCCTGCCGCATCCGGCGGGCCTTGATCTTGTCGCCGCCCGTGAGGAGGCGGACTCGAGCCTCGTCGAACTTGTCGTTCGGCTTCAGCTCGCTGCACACGATCAGGCGGCGCCCGTGCAGTTCCGTCAGCTCCGTGGAGTGCTCCGAGAACGCTCCCCTGTCCATCAGGAAGCCGGGCGGAGCAGCATCGGCGTAGTCACCGAGGATCTGGATCATGATGTCGAGGAGAACGGACTTGCCGTTCTTGCCCTCACCGTGAAGGAAGGGCAGCACCTGGGCGCCCACGTCGCCGGTGATGGAGTACCCCAGCAGCAGGTGCAGGAAGTCGATCATCTCCCGGCCCTCGTCGTCGTCCCCGAAGGTGTCGGCGAGGAAGCGGTGCCAGCGGGGCGTCTCCATGGTCAGCGGGGCGACGCTGGTGGCACGGGAGTGGAAGTCGCGGGAGGGATCCGGCTTACGCAGAAGCCCGTTGTGCAGGTCGACCACTCCGGCCGGGGTGCACAGGGCGTACGGATCTCCGTCGAGCCGGTCGGGGTCCACGGAGATGTCCGGGGATGCCTTTGCCTGCGTCAGCAGGGCTTTGAGGCCTGTCGTGGAGAGGGTGCGCCGCTTGTGCTGGGCCAGCTCGCGGTCGCTGAAGACGCCTCTCGGATCGGTGACCGACAAGTCCTCTGCCATCTCCCCCGCGGCCCACAGTGCGGCCTTTTCCCCTCCCCCGCGCTTCCACCGGTAGCCGTCCCATGCGAACCAGCCCAGTCCCTCCACATGGCGGAACTGATCGCGGTGCAGCTGCACAAAGAGACGGGCGTTGCCTCGGTCGGAGAGCGAGGGTGGGAACGGGGCCGAGGGCGGCAGTGTTGCCGAAGGGAGCGTGGGGGCCGAGGCCGGGGCCGGCATAGGGGGCGAAGAGGGTAGGGGGACTGAAGAGGGCAGGGGGACTGAAGCACCTTCGCCGGCTGGCGCGGGTACGGCGGCGGAGGCGTCGATGCCAGTGACGCTCTGCGCGGGCAAGCGGGCGGGGCCGGGGGCCGGTTCCGCGGACTGGAGGTCGAGCATCTGCTGTGCGGCGGCCTGCGGGTCAAAGCGCGGCGAGCCTTCGGCACTGCTGCTCATGGACGTCCTTTGAGGTGAAGCGGGCGGACGGACCCTACGGCAAGGGCGTCGTCAACGATCTTTTCATTTCGGGACTGCTGCCAAGGGCGGGCGTAGTGGGCGACACGGAGAAGTCGGTCACGTATTACGGCGTGCTCAAAGTGTCCTGCTCCGACCAGACCACCGGCCGTGTAGGCCGCCCGGTTGAGCTTCTCCGTGAAACCGGTCCCCTCCCGGGCAGCAGCACACTCAGCGACCAGGGCGATCAGGGGATCCATGACCTGATGGGCGGCGGCTGTGCGCTGGGGACCACGGGCTGGGGGGACGGGCACTCCACCGGCCGGCCCACTGGGCACCGGGCCGGGGACCGCATTGGCCGCGGTCGGCGCGGTCGGCGTCTGCTTCTCGATGACATGTCCGGTACGGCGGAGCTCGTTGCTGAGCCACTGCGGCAGTACGGCCGGATGCCGGACGGTCCCCTCCGCACGGTAGATGCCCTTCGGCGTCCAGGTGCCGGGCGCCACGATGTAGCCGCCCTCTGCTCGGACGTCGACTTGCCAGGCCAGCGCGGTATTTCGGCCGGACCCGGTGGAACACCGGTAGCGGATGGAGGGTTCGGGGTTCCGGTACCAGACGTGCAGGCCGCCGGAAGGCGTGCGTACCCGCAATGTGCTCTCGTCCTGAGCCGGATCCGCCTCTCCCCGATAGGCCGCGAGCAGCGCCAAGGTATCGAAGCCTGCGGCCAGACCGTCGAGTTGGACCTGGTCGGGGATGGGGATACCGGGGAGGAGGTGCGCCCGGTCCGCGAGCGGCGCCTGATGGGCGTCGATGTCGATCACGACGAGAGCGGCAGGGCCACAGGCGACGCCGACCCCGGCGGAAGGGGTGTCGGTCCACCATCGGTCGATGAGCTCAGGGTCGGTCGTTGCCGCGTGGAAGCCATGGCAAGGGCGGCCTTCGAGGTGGCAGGGGCAGGAGGTCGGCTCGTGCCGGCTTCCTGAGCTCGCCGAGCAGGCAGGGCAGTTGCCCACAGGGGTCTTGCGCCCGGGGGACAGCGGGTGCACCGGCCAGCCTTGCGCGGCGCACCATCGCGCGACGGCTCGCGGTGCCGCAGGTGCGGCGCTGGCTGCGCTCTGCCGGTTCTCCCCTACGCGCGGCACGGAATCGTCCTCGTCAGTTCTGTCTGCCCGATCCTTCACACACCTGCGGGGCGGACGCCGCGGCAGGGACTGAAGGGACTCTGATGCGGAAGAGTGTAAAGCCCGTGTTCGCAAAACAAAGGCTGCCCAACCCGCGTGCCGTTTCTATCAGGTTCGTGGGTCCCTTTGGTCCCTGGCGCGGTCGGTCCCTTTTCACCCTAGGGGCTGGAGGGACCCACGAGCAGGAGGCGTGTTGAGCCACCGAAGGCGCGGGGGCGCCGTCAGGGACGGAAAGGGGCCAGGGACCAAACGGCAGGGGCTGGGCATCCAGGGAGGGACTGACGAGGGGGTGCGTATCTGTGCAGGTCAGAGCGCCTTTAGCATCGCCATCAGGGACTGTAGGGACTGAACTTCCCCAATTATGAGCTGTACTTGATGATGAGTTACGTATACGCGCGCGCGTACGAATACATGTCTTGTCTACGTCATAATTGCGGAGTTGAGTCCCTACAGTCCCTGTTAGAGGGATGGAGATGCCTCTGACCTGCACAGATATCAGGGACGGAAGGTCAGGGACTGAAACTCGGAGAGTCCCTTGAGTCCCAGGCGGGGGTGGGCCTCGGACCCTGTCTCCGCTCCGCTCTCCCCCGGCAAGCGAGACCACTCCAGACCCTGGGGCTCTGCCTGAGTAGGCGTGTCTGGATGAGTGGGCGGGGCTATTACGGCGTAATAGGTGAGCCCCTCCTTGGAGGGGCTGGACGTAGGGCGTTGCAGTGGGGACGGCGTCCCTACGGGCCGTTCCGCTTGAGCCCCTATCTCGATGCTGTCCTGAGCGCCTTGAGCCATGTCAGGAGAGCGGTCAGGGCCATCCGTTGCGCTGCGATGCTGGAGCAGGCCGCGCCGCGAGCAGGTCGCGAGCGGTGAGGCGGTGCCTTGGAGGCTTGCTGATCTATTACGCCGTAATAGGTCTGAGGGGTCGACAGGTGCGGTGCGTGGGCTGCGGGAGCCTCGGTGGGCTATTACGGCGTAATAGGGGGGCGGGGCCTCCCCTGCGCCACCAAGTCGCACTAACTAACGTGTCGATGGGGCAGATGATCTACAACGTTAGTAAGGTAGCGCCATGAGTATGCCAGCCACCTCAAGCGACCGGGCCAAGGTCGTCTCCAAGCTGCCGGGATGGCTCCGGCAGAACCTCAAAGTCAGAACCGCCCAACTCGGTATCGAGATTCAGACCGCCGTCGAGCAGGGCATCGCCGCCTGGTGTGACCTTGCCTCGGCCACAGCTTCGGTCGACACCGCAGGAGCCGAGTCCTTCTCCACCTTCCTGCCGCCAGGACAGTGGGAGGGATTCCGGAGCACCGCGGAGGACCGGCGCGTGTCCCTGATTCAGGGGCTCGCTCAGTCCGTTCAGCTCTGGCTCGACACCAACCCCGCCCCCGACGTGCAGCGTCCCGACATCACCCGTCGCATCGTTGTCTGCAACCAGAAGGGCGGCGTGGGCAAGACCGCCATCACGGCGGGCGTGGGGGAGGCCCTGGCCGAGGATTCCAACCGGCTCTTTCCCGTGCGCGTGGCCAAGGCTCTGGCCTCCGCGCTCCGAGCCAGTGACTCCGAGGGCGACGCAAGCGTCGCTGATACCGACCCGCTCGACATCGAGAAGCTCCCCGGAGCAGGCCTTCGTGTCCTCCTCGTGGACTTCGATCCGCAGTGCCACCTCACCAACCAACTGGGCGCGGCCCCGCTGGCGATGAACGGTGACAGCCTCACCAACCACATGGCCGGCGACCCCAAGGGTGAGCTGAAGGACCTGATCGTCTCCGTCGACGAGGATCATTTCGGAGGGCGGCTGCATCTGCTGCCCGCGTGCCATGACGCCTTCCTGCTGGACGTCCGTCTCTCAGCGGTGCGCGCCCGCGAGGCAGCTCTGGAGCGGGCGCTTCTGCCGCTCGAGGCCGATTACGACGTAATCATCGTGGACTGCCCGCCCAGCCTCGGCCTCAGCATGGACGCCGCCGCCTACTACGGGCGTCGGCGCGATGGCGAAGGGCCGGGCCAGTCCGGAGCCCTCATCGTCGTCCAGGCCGAGGACAGCTCCGCTGACGCCTATGACCTGCTCACCAACCAGATAGAGGATCTCCGTAACGACCTCGCCCTCGACATCGACTACTTGGGCATCGTCGTCAACCTCTACGACGGTCGGCGCGGCTACATCGCCACGTCGTCTCTCCAGGGATGGATCGACATAAAGGATCCGCGAGTTGTCGGCCTCATCAACGACCTCAAGGAACAGAAGGAAGCCGTCCGAATGAAGCAGCCTCTCCTGAGCTACGCGCCCGCCTCGCAGCAGGCCGTGGCCATGCGTGCACTGGCCCGGGAGATCTCATGAGCAAGGCCGACCAGCTGGGGGCCGGACGCTTTGGGGGAGGGGGACGGCCTGTCAGCGCCCGCCGGGCTGCCATCGGTGCCGCCACCGG
The DNA here is from genome assembly GCF_036226885.1 of Streptomyces sp. NBC_00663. Taxonomy (NCBI): domain Bacteria; kingdom Bacillati; phylum Actinomycetota; class Actinomycetes; order Kitasatosporales; family Streptomycetaceae; genus Streptomyces; species Streptomyces sp. NBC_00663. Next base: position 113,880 of record NZ_CP109028.1, on the reverse strand, counting down.
CGTACCTACCGACGGGGTGGCTCCCCCCTCACGGCTCCCGGTCACCCGTATCAGCCCCAACCCGGAAAACCCACGGACCACCCTCGGGGATCTGAGCGAACTCGCAAGCAGCCTGAAGGAGCACGGGCAGAAGCAGGCCATCACGGTCATGAACCGGGATGCCTACATCAAGGCCAACCCGGCGCGTGCGGACGACCTCGAGCCCGACACCACCCATGTCGTCGTGGACGGCAGCAGCCGGCTGGCGGCCGCCCGCGAGGCCGGGCTCACCCATCTCAGTGTCATGGTCGACGATGAGCAGGGGAGTGACGGTGACGCCATCCTCGAATCTGCGCTGGTGGCCAACATCCATCGCGCCGACCTCGACCCGCTGGACGAGGCCCGCGCTCTGCAACGGCTGCTCGCCATCCATGGCTCGCAGGTGAAGCTCGCCAAGCGGCTGCGCAAATCCCAGGGGTGGGTGTCCCAGCGCCTAGCTCTGCTCAATCTCAGCCCGGAACTCCAGGCAGTGGTGGGGGAGGAGCCCGTCGAACTCCTGCGTTCCGTTGCCAAGGAATCGCACGATCGACAGGAGGCCGCCCTCCAGGAGCTCAAGGCTGAACGCGCCCGCAAGGATGCTGAGCGACGAGTGCCTGCCGCGCCCTCGGTCGTTGAGTCGTCGGAGGAGAGTGCTCCTGCCGTCCCCGTGCCGTCCCAGGCGGTCCGCGGTCAGGATGCTGCCAAGGAGGCCTCGGCCTCGGCCAAGGTCCTTGACGCCGAGCCAACGCCTGCGGCTGCCGAGGTAGTTGATCTCCTGGCGCAGGAGGATCCGAATCAACAGGCGGACCCCGCAGGTGACTCGCGCGAGGTGGAGCGTCCGGGCGGAGAGAGGGACCAGGCCAAAGCCGATCCGGGGACAGCCCGCCGGCTTCCTTACGACGACGGCGCGTTCATCGCCATGCACCTCATCCAGAAGATGAGCGACACCGAGTTCGACAAGATGTTGGACATCCTCAATGAGCATCAGAGCCAGCGAGTTGGGGCCCACGCCTGAGCTGGCGTCCTTCGTCGTTCTCATCGCGCCTGTGGCCGGCACGAGCATCGTCTCGTGCCGGCCACAGGCGTCTTCCGCTATTACGGCGTAATAGGTCGGCGAGCGGGAGTGTGAGGGAGTGGAGGAGTGCGGGTCGCGCAATGACGTGACGCTACTCGAACAGTTCGATTCTTCGCTCAGAGCGATTCTCCCGGAGAGACCTGCGAGGCCAGCGGAGCGGGCACCGGGTGCTGAGCGTCCTTTCGTGGATTCGCGAAGCACCGGTTTGACTGGTGACGGATCAAATATCCGGCCGCTCGGCGTCCGAAGGGTTTTCGACCCAGATGGGAGCACCAGTCACGCCGCCGAGGACGGGGTTGAGGACCGCGGCGAGAGAGAACTCGCCGTCGTCTCCGAGGAAACATGCGGCCCACCCGACAGCCAGCAACTGCTCGGGGTTGTTTGCGGTGCCGGCGGCACCCACCAGATCTGCCCGTACTGGCGTACGACCTGTCGTCCCGCTCGGCGAAGGGCCACCGTACGCAGATCCGCGAGGCCCTGGATTTTCGCCCGGCGGCCCGGGCCGATGAGGAGTGGCTGACCGGCTGGCTCGCTGATGCGGTCTGCCCGGTGGAACTGGTGGAGGACCGTTTGCGCGAGGCCCTGCTCGTGCAGTGCCGCAGTGACCGCATCGAGCCCCCGGGCCGTATCGAGCGGATCGTGGCCGCCGCGCGGGCGCGTGCGGACCGGGTCTTCTGCGTGCAGAGTGTCGCGCGCCTGGCGGAGCCTCGAACGGCCGCGCGGATTCCTAGGTCGGCGGCGACTTGGCGGATGGACTCAGGGGGTGCCGACGAGCACGGCGGTCGCGGCCAGGGTGGTGTAGTTCATCGTGAAGCGTCCGCCCAGGGAATCGATGGCGTCCCGACGCAGTCCAGTATTTCGGCCAGTTGATCGGGACGGAGTTGGGTGAGGCCGCCGGTGGTGGGTAGCAGGTCCAGCCATTGGTCGCGCGTGTAGGACTGTTCCCAGTCGAATCGCCACTGTTCGGGAGCGTTGAACTGTTCGGTCTCCCGGATCTTGTCAGCGAACTTCGCGTATCCCGCCTGGTAGAGGTCGAGCGGGCGTCGGGCCGGTTGACTGCTGAGCGGGGAGTCTGGCGCCACCCGCCGGAAGGCAGCGGCAAACGGTTCGGCCACCTCGGCAGGCGGCTCGTACACGTGTCCGAAGATCGCCAGCCGTCCCCCTGGACGCAGCACACGTGCCACCTTCACGGTGTCGGCGACCGGGTCCACCCAGTGCCACGACTGGGCGGCGATAACCGTGTCGAACGTCCGGCCGGCTGGCTGCCAGGCTTCGAAGGCCGCCACCGATTCGCCGACCGGAAAGCGATGGCATGACATGGCTTCCATGACGCACACGTATGCGCGGATCGCTCGGCAACGTTGCTCGGATCGCGGCGCCCATGTTTCCGTCGAGCGCATGTCCTGGAAGGGGGGGCGGGCTTTGAGGCGTATGACTGGCTGATGTGATGACGTGGCTGGAGGCCATGTGGCCTCCAGGCCCCCGTGGGCCGAGTGAACGTCGGCGGCGTGGTGTCAGTCGGTGTTCGTCTCGTCCTGCTTGACCAGGGTGTACATGACGGAACGCTGTTGCTTGTGGCGTCGGATACGGCCCTTGGCGACCAGCGATTCGAGGGTGTTGCGCACCACCTGCGGGGTGGGGTTGCGGTCCGGATGCTTCTCGAGGAGTTCGTCGCGCAACTCCTTCGCCAGACGCGGCTCTTCGTATCGGTCCAGCAGTTCCGCCAGCAGGTCACCGAGCAGGGGCTGGCGCGACTTCTCCTTCGTGACTGCCTTGGCCGTCTTGGCGGGGGGAGTGGTCTTGGGCGCGGAACGGCGGGTGCCTGTTCCGGCTGTGGTCTTCTTCGCCTTTGTGTTGGCGGGTTCGTCCTGCAACTGCTCGGGGACACGGGGTGTCTCCGCGGAGCTCTCATGTCGCTCGGCGAGGTTGAGGATGTCCGACAGGAGGGCTTCCTCCTGCTTCAGCACGGCGATCCTCGCCGCCAACTCCCGTTGTTCCTGGCGGTTCTCCTCCAGATCCGACGCAGCTTGCGCTACGTACCGCGATCGGAGCGTGGCAGCTGATTGGCTGGTCACAACCGTTCACTCCCTCCATATGAATGACGCTGCGCATGGTTCCCAGGCCGAGGTTGGCTCGCGGATAGGTGTCAGCGCCAGGTGGCTCGTCCAGCATGTCCACTCGTCACCATAGGCTCTGATGTACCTGTACGTGTCGGGAGCGTGGACTCTACTTGACCTCAAAGGTCCTGGAGAACCTGCGAAGGACCGAGAAACACACATTTCATGTGTGTGGAGAGGGAGTCAGTGTGCGGCGGCGGGGGCGGACTTCTTGCGCGCCCGGTACGCGGCGGCCTTGATCTTGTTGCCGCACGACTCCATGCCACACCACTGGCGGCGCATGCCGCGGGAGCGGTCGATATAGACGCGTGTGCACTCGGGGTTGCCGCACTCCTTCATCAACGGCACGTCCGGACCACTGAGGAGTTCCACCGCCTGGCGGGCGACGGTCGCCAGGGCCTGCTCGGGCGTCGCCTCGTTGAGGCGCCCGTTTGCGGTGAGCTGGGGGGTGACGGGAGTCTTGCGTGCGGCGGTGTTGACCAGGTCGAGGGCCGCCTCGTCGTACTCCTCGCCGAGGCGGCGGTCGGTGACGAGCCGGTAGATGGCTTCGCGGACGGCTGTGGCCTCCTGGACGTCGTCTTCCTTGCCGGCAGTGATCGTGTCCACCAACCCGGACTCCAGGTACCAGGCGTTCAACCGGTCCGGCGTCACGAACATCTCGAACCGGGTCGAGCGCCGGGCCCGGAGGGTGGCCGCGAAGTCGAGGGCCGGGTGTCCGCATACGAAGACATGGTCAAGGTTCACATCACCATCTTGACGGGTGACTCTGCGCGGAGGCAAGAAGCGTCACCGTCCCAAACGGTGCTCCCTGCCCTGCCAGCGTCGGCGCAGCCAGCGGTCGTGGCTGGCCACGACGATCGCGCCGGGGCCCGGGCCCAGTGCCGCCTCCAGTTCGTCGCAGAGGGTGGGGGAGAGGTGGTTGGTGGGCTCGTCGAGCAGGAGGAGCTGCGGTGGGCGGGCCACCAGGAGGGCCAGGGCCAGACGGCGGCGCTGGCCCACGGACAGGTGCCCGACCGGCTTGTCGAGGTCCGCCTCGTGCAGCAGGCCGAGCGAGCCCAGAGGTACCTTCTCCGCCTGCCGCATGCCCACCGTCTGCTCGTAGGTGTCGCGGACCGTGCGGTCGTACCGCTCGAAGGTCGTGTCCTGGGTGAGCATCCCCACCGTGAGCCTGCGGCGCCGGACCACCTCGCCCTCGGCCGGCAGCTGTCCGGCGAGTACGGCGAGCAGCGTCGACTTGCCTGTCCCGTTGCCGCCCGTGACCAGCAGCCGGTCGCTCGGCGCCACCTCCAGATCGGCCGGCGCGAGCCGCCCCGGCACCCGCACCTCGCTCAGCGACACCAGAGGCTGCGAGCCCTCCTCACTGCGCGCCGCCAGTTTCCCGGCCGCGAAACGCAGCGGGCGGGGCGGCTCGGCGACCCGGGTGCGCTCCAGCTCCTCCAGGCGCCGGGTGGCGTTGCGGACCCGGCGGGAGATCTGGCTCTGCACCCGGCCCGCCCGGTGGCTGTATCCCATCTTCTCGTTGTCGGTGGGCCCCCGGTCCGGCGCGACCCGGTGCGCGGTCACCCCCGCGGACTTCCGCAGCGCCGCCAACTCCTCCTGCTCCTCGGCGAACCGCCGCTCCCAGCGCTCGCGCTCGGCCCGCTTCTCCGCCAGGTAGGCGGAGTAGTTGCCGCCGTAGCGGACGGGTCCGTCCACCGCCGGGTCGAGGTCGATCAGATCGGTGCAGACGGCGTCGAGGAACGCACGGTCGTGGCTGGCGACGACGACCGTGCCGGGCAGGGCGCGGAGCTGTTCCTCCAGGAAGGCGGCGGCGTTGTCGTCGAGGTGGTTGGTCGGCTCGTCGAGGAGCAGGGCGGAGGGGCGGCGTACGAGGAGGGCGGCCAGGGTGAGTCGGCCGCGCTGGCCGCCGGAGAGTGAGCCGAGGGCGCGGTCGTGGGCGAACGTGCCGAGGCCCAGGCCGGCCAGAACCAGGGCGGCTCGGCGGTCGGCGTCCCAGGACTCCCGGTGCTGGGCCTGCTCCAGGCGCCTGCCGTAGGCGTCGAGGAGGTTTGGGTCCTCCGGGGTCCGGGCCAGCTCTTCGCCGAGGCGGTCCAGTTCGGCGAGGTCCCTGCGGGCCTCGCGCAGGGCCTCGTCCAGGACCGTGGCGATCGTGGAGTCGGCGTCGTAGGGCATCTCCTGGTGGAGGAAGCCCAGGTCGGCGGGGCGGGTGACGCTGCCCGCGTCGGGGTCGTCCAGGCCCGCGAGGAGCCGCAGGAGGGTGGACTTGCCGACACCGTTCTCGCCGATGAGTCCGATGCGGTGGCCGGGGGAGGCGGTCAGGGAGATGCCGTCGAGGATGCGGCGGTCGCCGAGGGTGCGGACGAGGTCGTGGGCGATCAGTGCGGACACAGGTGTCCCCTCAAGGGTGAGCGGTGGGTGGCCCGCCGGGCGCACGGCGCCTCGGACGCGGGCCAGGGCACACGTCACCGGCTCACACCTCGGGCGCCCCCGTCTCCTTGAGCGTGCCGTCGGCCAGGCGCAGCCAGCGGTTCACACCGATCTCGGCGAGGAACCGTTCGTCGTGGCTGACCACCATGAAGGCGCCCTGGTAGGAGTTGAGCGCGCTCTCCAGCTGGCCCGCGCTGACCAGGTCGAGGTTGTTGGTCGGCTCGTCGAGCAGAAGCAGGTGCGGCGCCGGTTCGGCGCACAGGACGCAGGCCAGCGTGGCGCGCAGGCGTTCGCCGCCGGACAGGACGCCGACCGGGAGGTGGGCCCGGGCGCCGCGGAAGAGGAAGCGGGCGAGGAGGTTCATGCGCTCCGCCTCGGGCCGTTCGGGGGCGAAGGCGGCGAAGTTCTCGGCGACCGTGCGGTCCAGGTCAAGCAGGTCCAGGCGCTGGGAGAGGTAGGCGATCCGGCCGTCGTTGCGCTTGATCTCACCGCTGTCCGGGGTGAGTTCGCCGGTGATCAGGCGCATGAGGGTGGTCTTTCCGGCGCCGTTGGGGCCGGTCAGCGCGATGCGTTCGGGGCCGCGGACGGTCAGGTCGACGCCGCCGTCCGTGAACACCGGGCTGTCCCCGAGGCTGACCTGCATGCCCTCGCCGTGGAAGAGGTTGCGGCCCGCGGGCACCTGGGTGTCGGGCAGTTCCAGGGTGAGGCGCTGCTCGTCGCGCAGGGCGCGGCCGGCCTCATCGAGGCGGGCCTTGGCCTCGCTGACCCGGGAGGCGTGCATCGTGCCGGACTTGCCCGCGGCCTCCTGGGCGCCGCGCTTCATGTTGCCGGCGAAGATCTTGGGCAGCCCGGCGTTCTTGAGGTTCTTGGAGGCGTTGCTCATCCGCCGCTCGGCGCGCTCGCGGGCCTGCTGCATCTCCCGCTTCTCGCGCTTGAGCTCCTGCTCGGCGTTGCGGACGTTCTTCTCGGCGACCTCCTGCTCGGCGCGCACGGCCTCCTCGTACTCGGTGAAGTTGCCGCCGTACAGGCGCAGTTCGTCGCTGCCGAGTTCGGCGATGCGTTCCATGCGGTCGAGCAGGGAACGGTCGTGGCTGACCAGGAGGAGGGTGCCGGTGAAGTCCGTCAGCACGTCGTAGAGCTTGTGGCGGGTCTCGGTGTCGAGGTTGTTGGTGGGCTCGTCGAGGAGGAGGACGTCGGGGCGCTTGAGGAGCTGGGCGGCGAGGCCGAGGGAGACGACCTGGCCGCCGCTGAGCGTGCCGAGGCTGCGGTCCAGGGGAAGGTCGGCCAGGCCAAGGCGGTCGAGCTGGGCGCGGGTGCGCTCCTCGATGTCCCAGTCGTCGCCGATGGTGGCGAAGTGCTCCTCGGCGACATCGCCGGACTCCACGGCGTCCAGGGCGCGAATCACCGAGGCGACGCCGAGGACCTCGGCGACCGTGAGGGTGCCGGTCAGGGGGAGGCTCTGCGGGAGGTAGCCCAGGGTGCCGGTGGCGGAGACCGTGCCGGTGGCGGGCTTGAGTTCACCGGCGATCAGCTTGAGCAGGGTGGACTTGCCGGAGCCGTTGGGGGCGACCAGGCCGGTGCGGCCGGGGGTCACGGAGAAGGACAGGTCCTGGAAGACGGGGGTGTCGTCGGGCCAGGCGAAGGAGAGGTTCGAGCAGACGACGGACGCGTCGGACATGGAATGACCTCGGGTGGGTCGAGGGCGGAGAAGAGAGCTCTGCCCTGGGCAGACGTGGGAAAAGGGGTACGACGAGACGGACCACCTCGGCAGCGCTCCTGTGCGCCGGCCGGTGGCCGTCAGCTCCGGGTCTCACCCGGAGATGTCGTCTTCACCCACCACGTCTGTGACTCCTCGATACACGGTCAACGTCTCTCGCAGCCTAACAGCGGCGATCGGCCCGGCTCATACGTGTGCAACATCCAGGTCAGCCGACGCGGTACCGCACTGGAAGCGCCAGCACCCCGCGGATGATGCCGGAGCCGATCCACTCCAACTCGGCGGCGGGCACCGCGAGTTCGAGTACGGGGACACGGGCGAGCAGGACCCGCAGCGCGATGGTCGCCTCGAGGCGGGCCAGCGGGGCGCCCAGGCAGTAGTGGATGCCGTGTCCGAAGGCCAGGTGCCGGGCGGCGGGGCGGGTCACGTCGAGTACGGCGGGGTGGGCGTTCTCGGCCTGCGGGGCGTCGCGCCCGGCCGCGCCCAGGGCCACGACGACCATGCTGCCCCGGGGGATCGCTACCCCGGCGAGTTCGAGGTCCTCGGCCGCGTAGCGGCTGGTGGAGCGTTCGACGGAGGGGTCGTAGCGCAGGAACTCCTCCACCGCGCCGGGCAACAGCTCGGGGTGCTCTCGCAACAGCCGCAGCTGGTCGGGGTGTTGCAGCAGGGCGAGCTCGGCGTTGCCGAGCAGGTTCACGCTGCTCTCGTGGCCGGCGACGACCAGCATCATGGCCGTGCCCACGAGTTCCGCCTCGGTCAGCCGGCCGTCTTCCTCGTCGCGTACGGCGACCAGGGCGGACAGCAAGTCGTCCTGTGGGCGGCGGCGCTTCTGCTTCAGGACGTCGGCCAGCAGCCCGTGCAGTCCGGTGAGAGCCGGGCGGTGTTCGGGAGAGGCGACCCGCAGCGCCTGGGCCGACCAGCGCCGGAAGTCCTGGTGGTGTTCCTCGGGGATGCCGAGGAGTTCGGCGATGACCGTGCCTGGTAGCGGGGCGTTGAACGCCTCGACGAGGTCGGTCTCGCCGGTCGGTGGCAGCGCGTCGACCAGGTCGTGGGCGATCTGCTCGATGCGCGGGGCCAGTTCAGCCGTACGGCGTGGGGTGAACGCGGCCGAGGCCAGGCGGCGCAGCCGGGTGTGCTCGGGCGGGTCGGCCTCCATCATCTGGGCGCCAAGCCCGACGGAGGGTTTGTTGAGTACGTAACCGGCGGCGGCCAGGGCCTCGGCGGCGGGGGTGGGGTCCTTGAGCAGCGCGGGGTGGGTGAGCGCCTCGCGGGCCAGGTCGTAGCCGACGATCACCCAGCCCTTGAGACCGAGGTGGAACTCGGCCGGGTGGATGGGCCCGAGTTCGCGCAGCTTGGCGTACCGCGCGGGGGCGTCGGCCTTGAAGGCGGCGTCGATGACGGTTCTGGTGTCCTGGTGGGGGCACTGCTCGTGGAGGCTCATGGGCCGCGAATTCTCTTTCCGTGTCGGCGGTCAGGTCGTCATCACGAGAACGAGCGGGGTTCCGGGCGGGTTCAGGTAGGGAGAGGGTTCGCCGAGGGGGCGGGTTCTTTTCAAGCCGGCGTTTCCCACGACCCGGCCGTCTTCCAGGCGCTGTGGCCGCCGCTCGGGCCCGTACGCGGGGCGCATGCGGTGAGGCTGGCTGACGACGCGGGCGGGCCGTCTGCGTGGCACGCCCGACGGCTCAGGCCGCGAACCCGATGTTGGTGACGTACTCGTACTGCCCCCACTGCGAGCCCAGGTCCACGATCTGGTCGACCCAGGCGTCGTCGAGGGCCTGGAGGTTGTCGGCGGCCCAGGCGTCGACGATGCGGTCCCAGTGGCGGATGTTGAGGGTGCGGAACTCCACCATGCGCTGCCGGGGTCGGGGGACCTGCGACTGGTTGAGGGGGTGGATCTCGACGCGGGTGCCGCGGCCCTCGCGGTTGAGGCGGGCCAGGAGGTAGCGGGCGGTGTTGTGGCGGCGGACGGTGCGGTAGGCCTGCTCGATGCGGTCGAGGTTCTTCTTGGTGGGGCTGCGCTTGCCGTCCAGCCAGGCCTTCAGGGTGCGGTCGGTGACCGTCAGGCCCGCGGCACGCGCGGCGGCCCGGGCGTGGTCGGTGCGGGTGAGGTAGTGCAGGCGGGCCAGCAGGCCGCGGCGGGCGGTGATGGGGGTGGCGATGTACCCGGCGAGGGCATCCAGGCGACGAGCCACGGCCTCGTGGCCCTTGATGCCGCGGGCGCCGTACATGCCGAACTGATGAGTGCGATCCGGCATTTCGTCTCCTCCCGCGCCCCGGTCTGTCGTGCAGGAGATCAGTATGGGCCAGGAGGGAGTGAAGTTCGCCGTACGGGGTGGCGGTGTTGCCGTGTGGCCAGGGCCTGGCGTGGCAGAGCCCGGGTCGCTCCCGATCGCTGCCAAGGCGGCCCAGGTCAAGGCGGCTTCGGTGGGGGACAGCGACTGAAGCGATGCAAAGTCGGAGACCTGGCGGGGACGGCATGCCCGCACCGGTGCTTTTCGGACGGCGTGGCTCCGGTCGACTTCACGTCAGATCCAGAGTCGCTTGAGTCGCTTCGGTCGCTTAGCCCGCAGGCGGCGTCCGCTTCGGTCGCTGACCCTCGATCGGCCCGAAAAGCGACCAGCGACTGAAGACCAGCTACCGAAGCAGCTTCGGTAGCTCTTCAGTCGCTGTGAAGAAGTACCAGGTCAGAGGGGTTCTGTCCCGGAAAACAGCGACTGAAGCGACTCAGCGACCAGGTATATGAAGACATTGGCGCGTGCGTGCGTGTGCGCGTGTGCGCGTCATATATTCAGTCGCTGAGTCGCTTCAGTCGCTGTTTTAGTCTCTTCACTATCGCTGACCTGCGGTTTTCTCGCAGCGACTGAGTAGCTACCGAAGACGTTCAGTCGCTGCGCTTCAGTCGCTCAGTCGCTGAGGCCTCCGAAGCGAATCGAATCTTTGTTTTCCACAGGGGACTCTCGGTTCCCACTTGCTTCGCTAGGCTGTTCCGGTCGCTCAGTCGCTTCGGTCGCTGGTGGGGGGTGCGCATGGCCTCTGAGCTGCACAACTCGCGTAGCTACTCATCTCTGTCCGCCCCAGTCGCGGGCCCGTTGGTGACAGCTCGGTGGTGTGCCAGCCGGGGATGGCCTGTCCATCCCCTCGCCCCGGGGCGCAAGACCCCCGCGGGCAACTGCGAGGACTGCCGTCGGCCCGGCCATCACCACACGGGCTGCGGCTGCCCTGCCGCGGGCCGCTGGTGCCACGGATTCCACGCCGCCACGCTGGACTTCGCCCGTATCGAGCAGTGGTGGGGCGCCAACCCGGGCTTCGGCGTGGGCATCTCCTGCGGGCCCGCGGGCCTGCTGGTCGTCGACATCGACGCGCACGAACGCCAACTCCCGGGCCGGGACCGCCTGCTGCCGGGCATCGCGATCGCCGACAGCATCGACCTGACCGGGCTGGCCAACGGCTTCCACACCATCGGCGTGCTCGCCGCCCTGCGCGGCTTCACCAGCCCCGCCGACGACGAGACCACCCTGCGCGTCAGGACCCCCTCCGGCGGCCTGCACGTCTGGTACCGGGCGCACAGCGGGCACCGCTGGCAGTGCTCCACCGGCTCCGGCGCCCGCGCGCTGGCCTGGCAGGTCGACGTACGGGCGTACGGCGGCTACATCGTCGCCCCCGGCACCGTGACCGACGCCGGGCTGTACGAGCCCGTCGGCCCCGCCCGGGAGCCCGCGCCCCTGCCCGACTGGCTGGCCCGCGAACTGGAGCGCACCGGGCATCTGCCGCCCGCGTACGTCCCCGCGCCCCGGCCGGTGCCGCCACGGGCCCGGCAGGCCGTCCTCGCCGCCGGAGGCGCCCAGGGGGCCGCCAGCCGCGTCCTGGCCGCGCTGCTCGCGGAGGTGGCCGCCTGTGCCGCCGTAAGCGAAGGAGCCGCGTTCTCCGAGAAGTTGAACCGGGCCGCTTTCACCGCGGGCGGTCTGGTGGCCGGAGGACAGCTCGCCGTGGACGAGGCCGAGCACGCCCTCAGGGAGGCCGCCGAGCACGCCAGGCCGGGCCAGGAACGCCGCTACACGGCCATCATCCGCAGCGGCCTCAGCGCCGGCCGCACCCGCCCGCTGCTGCCGGGAGGTCGCGCATGACGTCCCGCCAGGAAGACGCCCTCTTCGACGCCCAGGCCGTCGCCGCGCAGATCCTCGCCCAGCGCCCCTCCGCGCCGGCCCCCTGCCCCGACGAGGCCGACCCCGTGCAGGCCGACCCCGTGCAGGCCGAGGCCACCGCCGACGGGCTGCTGCCCGACACCCTCAGCGACCGGGGCAACGCCAAACTGTTCGTCCGGCTCTACTCCAACGACTACCGGCACGTCCCCGGACTCGGCTGGTTCCGCTGGGACAGCACCCGCTGGCAGATGGACGAGGACGACACCGTGATGTGGGCCGCCGGCGACCTCGCCGAGTCCCTCGCGAGCAACGACCCGCGCGGCGTGTACACCTCCCTCGCCCTCCAGCAGCACCGGCGCCGCGCCCTGAGCACCAGCGGCATGAACGCGATGCTCGCGCAGGCCAAGTCCGCGCCCGGCATGGTCCTCAACGCGGCCCGCCTCGACGCCGACCCGTACGCGCTGTGCACCCCGGCCGGAGTCGTGGACCTGCGCACCGGGCTGATCCGTACCCCCGACCCCGACAAGGACTTCCACTCCCGCTCCACCACCGCGGCCCCCCAGGCGATGCCCACCCCGCGCTGGGACCGCTTCCTCACCGACACCTTCGGCGACGGCCCCGAAGGCGCGGAGATGATCGACTTCCTGCATCTGCTGCTGGGCTACTCCATCACCGGCGACGTCGGCGGACAGGTCATGCCGTTCCTGTTCGGCTCCGGCAAGAACGGTAAGTCGGTGCTCCTGGACGTGCTGATCAAGCTGGTGGGGGACTACGCCGACGCCGCCCCGCCCGGCTTCCTGATGGCCCGCCCCTACGAGGGGCACCCCACCGACCTGGCCGAACTGCACGGCCGGCGCGTCATCGTGTGCAGCGAGGTCAAGCCGGGGGACCGCTTCGACGAGGCCCGGGTCAAGCTCCTGACCGGCGGCGACCGGATCAAGGCCCGCCGGATGCGCCAGGACTTCTTCAGCTTCCAGCCCACCCACAAACTCTGGCTGCTGGGCAACCACCGGCCCGAAGTGGGCACCGGCGGCTTCGCGTTCTGGCGCCGCATGCGCTTGATCCCGTTCGAGCGGGTCGTGCCGGACGACCGCAAGGTCGACAACCTCGCGGACATCCTGGTCACCGAGGAGGGCCCCGGCATCCTCAACTGGCTGATCCTGGGCGCCCGTCGCTACCTGGGCGGCCAAAAGGACCTCAACGGCCCCGAGCGGGTACGGATCGCCACGACGGCGTACGCGGAGACCGAGGACCACACGGGACGCTTCCTGTCGGAATCCTGCCGGCTTGCCCCGGAGTTGAGGGCCGAACAGGCACAGCTCTACGCGGTATATAAGAGCTGGTGTCACAATGAGGGGGCCCCGGCGCTCTCGTCCCGGGCCTTCGCGGCGCGGGTCCGTGAGGTGGTGGGACTGGAATCACCCAAGGAGATGATCCTGTCCAACCAGCGCAAGTACTACCCGGGCATCGGACTTGTCGCCGACGAGGAGACAGCATGAGCGCCCTCATCGCCGAGGACGAGCTCGTCCACGAGGACGACCTGGTCTGGCTCGAGGACATCAGCACGCTCGACTACGTGCGCCAGAGCCTGGACCGGCTGCCGACGCGCCGCGGCAAGCCCGCCTACCACCGTGACGGCCGCATGGTCGGGTACGCGGTGCTCGGCACCCGCGCCAAGCCCTCCCGCTCCTCGGGCACGTTCCGCCGCCGGGTCTTCTGGCTGCTGCCGCACGACCGGGACACCGACCCCGAGGGCCTGTACACGACGGGCGCGCCCGCCGAGGCCATAGACCCGCGCACGCTGGCGCCGGGCAGCAAGGGCCGCAAGACCGAGCGGTCCGAGGGCGGCCCGCTGTCGTCGGACGTGGCACAGCTCCAGCCGTGACAGCGGGGTCCTGACAGGGGACTCCTGACGGCGGCTTGGGACTCTATCCGCGGTCCTGCCCCGGCTGGACGGTGTTGTCGTCCTCAGCCGTCTCCGGTGCGGTCTCGGCCATCTCCGGTGCGGTGTGCAGGACTTCACGGGCCTGCTCGGCCGCGCGCACGATGCTCTCGCTGATGAAGTCCAGGAAACGGGCGACGTTCTCGAGACGCGCCGCGGCAGGGGTGTCGCGGCCGAGGACGGCGACGCCCTGCCGCGCGGTCGCGACGAGCTGGTCGTTGGCCCGGGCGCTGGCGATGGTGGCCTGGTAGAAGAGCTCGTCGTCGACGATGTAGCGGTCGCGGCGGCGTTCGTCGCGTTCCCGGCGGACCAGGCTCTGGCTCTCCAGGAACGCGATCGCCTTGGAGATGGACGCCGGGCTGACCTGGAGGCGCTGGGCGAGCTGGGACGCGCTGAGGCTGCCCGCGTCGGTGGTGAACAGACACGTCAGCACCCGGGCCGTCATCTTGGGCAGACCCGAACCCATGAGGACGGTGGTGAGCGTCTCCTCGTACTCCGCCACGGCCTCCGCGTCACGTCCGTCGCGCTGGGAGGCAGCCCCTGCGCCGCGTGCGGGGGCGGGGGTACGACGTCGATGAGCTCGGCGTTCGGTGGCGCGGTGGGCGAGGTCGGCGCGGTAGGCGGTGGGTCCGCCGTTGCGCATCACCTCACGGGTGACCGTCGAGGTCGGGCGGTCGAGGCGGCGGGCGATCTCGGCGTACGGGAGGCTGTCGGCCAGTCCCAGCGCGATCTGCTGGCGTTCCTGCTGGGTGAGTCTGCCTCCCGGCATGGCGATCTCCTCGCTGGTCCCTCGTAACGTCATCCGCGTGCACGCCGACTATAGCGTTCACTTCTCATCCATTGCAATGATCGGGCTCGCTGTGTTGCGTTACCGTCAGAGTCGTTGCAACAGTTTCCAGGCTTCTGCCTGCACATACGTAGATCTCACGCAACGAATGCGTTGCCTGGAACTGGAAAGCAACGTAGCGTTTCTGTCATCAGAAACGAGCAGCGCATACAGGAGAACACCATGCAGAACTTCGACACCCCGGCCCCGATCTCCGCCGTCCTCGACATCCCCGCCGGACGCGTCCGCTTCGTCGCCGCCGACCGCGCCGACACCGCCGTCGAGGTCCTGCCCGCCGACCCCGCCAAGAACAGTGACGTGCAGACCGCGGAACGGACCTCCGTCGACTACGCCGACGGTGTCCTGCGGATCCGCACCGCCGAGCCCAAGAGCCAGCTGCGGGGTTCCGGATCCGTGGAGATCACCGTCCAACTGCCCACCGGCTCCCGCGTCGAGGCCAGGACCGCGAGCACCGAACTGGAAAGCGTCGGCCGTCTCGGCGACCTCGTCTTCGAGGGCGCGTACCGCCGGATCAGCATCGACGAGGCTGCGAGCGTCCGGCTCACGGCGATCGACGGTGACGTCGAGGTCCGCCGGCTGGGCGGCCCCGCGGAGATCAGCACCGCGCGGGGCGACATCCGGATCGGCGAGGCCGTACGCGGCGAGGTGGTGCTCCGCACCCAGTCCGGCAACATCGCGGTCTCCGCCGCCAACGGAGTCTCCGCCGCCCTCGACGCGGACAGCGGCTACGGCCGGATCAGCAACACCCTCAAGAACGACGGCACCACCGACCTCACCATCCGAGCCACCACCTCCCAGGGCGACATCACCGCCCGCAGCCTCTGAGCAACGGGCCGGAACTGGCCCAGACGCCCTTTTGAGGGGCCCGTGCACTCGGCGCGGGCCCCTCGGTGGTTCTGAGAATCATCGAGGGGCCATAGCCGCCATGGCCGCCAGGCTCGCGCTGGAACCGGCAGGAGCTGACCGCCCGCTGGGGCCCGCGCCGTTGCACTGTCGGCAGAGGGCCGCCAGCGCAGGCCGAGCATCTCCTGCCCGGGCACGCGCGCTGCACCGAAGGCGACCTGTCGCCGTGGCCGGGGAAGGAGACGTCATCCGTAGCGGTGGACAACGGCACGCACGCCGTCACGGGCAACTGCGTCCACCCTTTCGCCCTGAGTCCGCTCCGCGTCCCGGCGTCCCCGAGTCCTCGCGACGCCCAACGCGGCATGGCCGCCCCTCCCCGGAGAAGGCGGCCACACCGCGCGTGCACGCTGCTTACCGTGTCTGTGCCCTGTGTCTTACGTCCGGCGCCCCAAGGCCTACGTCAGCAGCGCGAGCTTCCTGTCGGCTGCCCCCGGGGACTGGCGCTGCCTGGGCAGGCAGGCGGTGAGGTCCAGGGGTGGGGTCGTCTCGGCCTCGGGGGTCAGGAAGTCGTCCAGCATCGGCGAATGATCGGCGTTGGCCAGCGGGATGCGGGACAGGAACTCCTCCGGCAGATCGAACGCCTCGACGAGGACCGGCAGTTGAGGCGCGAGGCGCTCCATGAGCAGGTCGACGGCGAGGGGGAGTTCATGGACGTGGGCGGGAGCCAGGTGGCCCTCGGCCAGCAGGTCGCCGGTGTGGGGGGTGAGCTCCTGGAGCAGGAAGAGCCGGCACAGGTCCTCCAGCAGTGCCCGCGCCTCCGGTTCCCTGGTGCGCTCGACCGCGGCGAGGAACGCGTCGGCGGCCTGTAGCCGGGCGTGGGCGCGGACCATCTCGATGCCCGCGCTGGAGGCCACGTTCCAGCGGGCCAGCGGATTGCCCGAGGGACCTCCGCGCAGCGCCGCCCGGGCCCGGACCTGCCACAGGTGCTCCACCCTGGCCAACAGCCCGCGCAGGAACTCCAGTTCGGTAAGCGGTTGCAGCTCCAGCGGCACGGTCGGCGAGGACACCTGGTCGGCCTGGTGCCCGAAGACCATCTCCGCGGCGGCCTTGGCCCAGACGACCAGGTTGTCGCCCTCCGCGGTGATGGCGCCCTCGAGGTTCTGGGTGATGTCGGCCAGGGCGTTGAGCGGGAAGAGCCCGGGCGCGCCGCAGCGTTCGCGGCACTCGATGGCGACCTCGCGGCTCTGCCAGGTGATCCACCCCTTGGCGATGGCGACGAGCCGTTCCACCTCCTCGCGTTCGGTCTCGGTGTGGTCGACGCAGCGGGCGAGGACCGCCCGGTGCAGGAAGGTCATGGCGTACGTGGAGGCGACCCCGTTCAGCAGCCGGCTGTGGTGGCTGCGGTGGGCGGCCAGCGGAACACGGGTGCCGACCTTCGGACCGCTGATGGTGCGCAGATGTGCGCGCCGCACGGCGATGGTCAGGGCGGCCCGGGAGACCCCGACCCCGGCGCCGCTCATGCAGAGCTTGCCCCAGGTGACCCGCTTGATCGAATGGAGGAAACGTTTGCGTGGATTGCCCAGGCTGCTGGTGAGGCCGTCCTCCGGGGTGAGGCGTCCGTGGTCTCCCTCCAGCAGGGCCTCGCGGGGCAGCCGTACCTGGTCGAAGCTGGTGAGGCAGTGGTCGACGGGGCTGCCGAGCCGCTCGGGCAGCGGGCGTATGGAGATGCCGGGCCGCGGGCCGTTCTCGTCGGTCAGGGGAGTCAGGAAGAGGAAGACGCCCTGGTCCTGGCCGTCGACCAGGAGCCGTGCCGCCACGACCCCGCTCTTGGGGCCGCCGATCAGGCTGGTGTTGGGCATGAACTTCCGGGCGCCCGGTGTGGGGGTGTGCAGGACGAACTCATTGGTGGTGCGGTCCAGTTCGCATGTGGTCTGCAAGGCCGCCGCATCGTTGCCGTGGTCCAGCTCGGTGCACAGGAACGTTCCTGTGCGCTGCATCGAGGTGAACTCGGTCAACTGGCGGCTCTCGCTGTCGTCATGGTCCAGCAGGCTGCCCAGGAACAGGTTGTAGTGGATGCCGGCCAGCGTGCCGAGTGCTCCGTCCACCACCCCCGTCCACTCGTGAAGGCTTGCCAGCAGTTGCGGATCGCGGGCCAGAGAGGCCGCGTTGTCGATCGTCTCGTTGACGAGCCGCAGCCGCTCGTAGGACAGCGCCATGCGTTCTTCCGAGGTGAGCCCCGGCCGGTATCGGAACTTCTCGTTCCCGATGAGATCCCGCCAGGTTCCGTGCAGTCGGCCACGTTCGTGTGCGTCGAACAGTTGGTGCGTCAACTCGCTGATGACCGCCCGGTTCTGGGCGGTTTCCGCGGCTCCGTTGGAGCTGGAAGCCTGGCTCTGCATGGTCAGCAGGGTCATAACCCTCTCCGCATGTGGGGTTTGTGATGTGGGGGGAGAGGAGCGCCGGACTAGCAAAATACAAACCCACCGGTTTCTTTCTCAAGGCTCTTTAGCAACGCTTGACCTACGGGATCCGGACGGCTGCGTTCCAGGTGAGACATGGCAAAGTGGGTCTGTGGCTCCGTCGCTGCTCAAGGCGGAGGCGAGGGGAAGTACGGCCTCAGGGGCCTTGAAAAACCGGATGGCAGGTTTTATTGTCCCTTCGGGGGATGCACCAGAGCGCCTGACAGGGCAAGAGGCTGAAGCTGACCGTCCCGTATCCAGAGGTGGTGCCACTAGAATCGAACCTGTCGGTCTCTTTTCCGGGCCGGTAGACCGAGCGATACCGCAGAGCGGTGTGGAGGTGTGTTGTGGCGCGGCAGGATCGAGCCATCCGGACACGGCAGGCCATCCTGGTTGCCGCCGCCAAGGTGTTCGACGACGTCGGATACGACGCGGCAACCATCTCCGCGATCCTCAGAGAGGCCGGAGTGACGAAGGGTGCGCTCTACTTCCACTTCACATCGAAGGAGGAGCTCGCCCAGGCCGTACTGGCGGAGCAGGTCAGAGCGCTTCCGCCGGTCCAGGTGCCGCCGCTGAAGCTGCAACAGGCGGTGGACGAGGCGCTGTTGCTGACCATGCTGTTGCAGAAGGAGACGGGTGATCCGATCATCCGCGGCAGCGTGAGTCTCACCATCGACCCGGCGGTGGGCGCGGCCGGGCTGGACCAGAAGATTCCGATGCGCCTGTGGATCGACTACAGCAAGTCGCTGTTCGCCGAGGCGAAGGCGGCCGGGGAACTGCTCCCGCACGTCGACCTGGAGTCCATCGCACGACTGTCCGTCGGCGCTTTCACCGGTGTTCAGATGCTGTCGAACATCATGGAGAACCGCTCGGACATGATGGCGCGCGTCTGTGACCTGTACATGTACCTGCTCACGGCCGCCGCGGTACCCGGAGTCCTCGTGCAGCTCGACTTCTCGCCCGAGCGAGGGGCGAAGGTGTACGAGTCGGTGATGAAGGAACGTCAAGCCGCAACCGAGGAAACCGCCATGACTGCTTGACGACAACCTCGCAGCGATCCATCGCGGGGGATGCGAGGGGGTTGTACGGAGCAACCCCCTCGGCACGTATCAGAAGCGACTGATTCGGATGGAGCGCACCAATGGAAACTGCTGTCTGCCCCTATCGGCTGGACGTCTCGGCGCGTGACCTCGCGGGGGAAGCCGCGATGCTCCGGGCCCGGGGGGCCGCCGTAGAGGTGGAGTTGCCCGGTGGCGTGCGCGCCTGGGCTGTGGTCCGTGAACAGCAGGTCAAGCGACTGCTGGTCGATCCCCGCGTGTCCAAGGACGCCCGGATGCACTGGCCGGCGTTCATCGACGGGCGGATCACCGAGGACTGGCCGCTGTATCCCTGGGTGGCCAACGAGAACATGCTCTTCACCTACGGAGAGAAGCGCGCCCGGCTGCGGCGCCTGGTCGCCGGCGCGTTCACCGCCCGGCGTTCCGAACTGCTGCGGCCCCGGGTCGCGGAGATCACCGCGGAACTGCTGGACGATCTGGCGGCCCGCCCCGCGGGCGAGGTCGTCGATCTGCGGGCCGCGTTCGCCAAGCTGCTGCCGATGCGGGTGATCTGCGAGCTGTTCGGCATCGAGCGGGAAGACCGCGACCAGATCTGCACCGCCATGGACACCGTGTTCAGTACGTCCGTCTCCGCGCAGGAGATGGCTGCGGCCCAGATGAAGGTCTTCGAGCTGCTGGCCGAGCTCGTGGTGAGCAAGCGGGCCCGGCCCGGTGACGACCTGACATCCGCGCTGATAGAGGCGCGGGACGAGGACGACCGCCTCACCGAGGAGGAACTCCTCGGCAGTCTCAACCTCCTGATAGCGGGCGGGCAGGAAACGACCTGCACGATGATCACCAACGCCGTCGGAGCGCTGCTGGCCCACCCCGAACAGCTCGCGCACGTCCGGGAGGGACGGGCGGACTGGGACGACGTGATGGCCGAGACGATGCGCACGCACAACCCGGGTGCCTACTCGCCCATGCGCTTCGCGGTGGAGGACATCGACCTGGACGGCGTCCTGATCAAGAAGGGCGACCCGATCCTCGTCTCGTTCGCCGCGGCCGGTCTGGATCCCGACCGCTACGGACAGGAGGCGGCTGAATTTGACGTACTTCGGACAGACCGCCGCGACGGTTTTGGATTCGGCCATGGACCACACCGCTGCCTGGGCGCACCGCTGGCCGTGGTGGAGGTCGGGGTAGCCCTGCCGGCGCTCTTCGCACGCTTCCCACAGCTGGAGCTGGCGGTCGAGCCCGGGGACCTGGCCCCCATCGACTCCTTCATCATCAACGGCTACCGGGAGCTGCCCGTGCGGCTGGGGTGAACCAGCCCCACCTGCCGGAACAGAGGACTCCGTAGCCCGTCCGGGTTGCGGAGTCCTCGTGCTTCCGGCCATCTGCCCTCGGTCGGACCGGAGTTGTCCCGGAGCCGTCCAGGAGTGGCCCGGGAGAGGACTTCAAGCGGGACGAGACCGGTTCTTGAGCTGTTCCGCCGACCGTGTCCACATGCCTGAGAAGGGAAGTGGGGGCCATGGGCAACGGCAAACCGATGCTGCGTGTCGTACGCGGACAGGCTGACGCGGAGGAACTCGCCGCGCTCGCGGTCGTCCTTCTCGCGTTGCAGGGGGCCGGTGAGGAGCAGCCCGAGCCGCCGCATCGCGAGGGCTCCGGCGGCTGGCGGTCACCGGGGGCCTACAGGGCGCCCGGCAGCTGGCGCTGACAGGCGTTCAGAAAAGTTGCACCCCGAACTGGAAACCGCATGGGCGGTTTGTTAATCTGATCTACATGGACCTGGGGCGGGACTTTTCAGCGGCTTCGCCCCAGAAGGGACCTGGTATGGCGATGACAACCGCCCCGGCGTCGATCGACCTGGAGCCGACCGGCATGTACGGGCGAGTGGCCGAACTGGACGACATCCGTGCGCAGGCGCTGGCCGGACCGAGTGAGAAGGCGACCGAGGCGCAGCACGCCAAGGGCAAGCTGACCGCACGGGAACGCATCGAACTGCTCCTCGACCCGGGCTCGTTCCAGGAGGTCGAGCAGCTGCGTCGGCACCGGGCAACCGGTTTCGGCATGGATGTGAAGAAGCCGTACACCGACGGGGTGATCACCGGTTGGGGAACGGTTGAAGGGCGTACCGTTTTTGTGTACGCGCACGACTTCCGGATCTTCGGCGGCGCGCTGGGCGAGGCCCACGCCACCAAGATCCACAAGATCATGGACATGGCCATCGCCACAGGGGCTCCGCTGGTGTCGCTGAACGACGGCGCCGGCGCCCGTATCCAGGAGGGCGTCTCCGCCCTCGCCGGGTACGGCGGCATCTTCCAGCGCAACACCAAGGCGTCCGGTGTCATCCCGCAGATCAGCGTGATGCTCGGCCCGTGCGCGGGTGGCGCGGCCTACAGCCCGGCGCTGACGGACTTCGTGTTCATGGTCCGTGACACCTCGCAGATGTTCATCACCGGCCCGGACGTGGTCAAGGCGGTGACGGGCGAGGAGATCACCCAGAACGGCCTGGGCGGTGCGGATGTGCACGCCGAGACGTCGGGCGTCTGCCACTTCGCCTACGACGACGAGGAGACCTGCATCGCGGAGGTGCGCTACCTCCTGTCGCTGCTGCCGCAGAACAACCAGGAGGCTCCGCCGCGGACGTTGGCCGACGACCCCGTCGACCGGCGCTCCGAGGTGCTCCTGGACCTGGTGCCGGCCGACGGCAACCGGCCGTACGACATGGCCAAGGTCATCGAGGAGATCGTCGACGACGGCGAGTACCTCGAAGTGCATGAGCGCTGGGCCCGCAACATCATCTGCGCGCTCGCCCGCCTCGACGGCCAGGTCGTCGGCATCGTCGCCAACCAGCCCCAGAGCCTGGCAGGCGTGCTCGACATCGAGGCCTCGGAGAAGGCCGCGCGCTTCGTCCAGATGTGCGATGCCTTCAACATCCCGCTCCTGACGCTGCTGGACGTCCCCGGGTTCCTTCCGGGTGTCGACCAGGAGCACGGCGGCATCATCCGCCACGGCGCGAAGCTCCTTTACGCCTACTGCAACGCGACCGTGCCGCGGATCTCGCTGATCCTGCGCAAGGCGTACGGCGGTGCGTACATCGTCATGGACAGCCAGTCCATCGGCGCCGACCTCACCTACGCGTGGCCGACGAACGAGATCGCCGTGATGGGCGCCGAGGGCGCGGCCAACGTGATCTTCCGCCGTCAGATCGCCGAGGCCGAGGACCCCGAGGCCATGCGGCAGAAGATGGTCAAGGAGTACAAGTCCGAGCTGATGCACCCGTACTACGCGGCCGAGCGCGGCCTGGTCGACGACGTCATCGACCCGGCGCAGACCCGCGAGGTCCTCGTCCGGTCGCTGGCCATGCTCCGCAGCAAGCACGCCGACCTGCCGTCCCGCAAGCACGGCAACCCCCCGCAGTAGCAGCACTTTCCGAGGGACTTGGGACGTCGGCGCGGTGCCGGCCCTCGACGTCCCGGTTCTCAGGAGACACCACATGGTCAAACAGGAGCGGGCGGCCCGTACCCGGCATGCACTGATCCAGGCCGCCGCCGCGGTCTTCGCCGAGGAAGGCTTCGTCACCGCGTCGCTGAGCACCATCAGCAGGCGGGCCGGTGTCAGCAACGGGGCGCTGCACTTCCACTTCGCCAACAAGAGCATGCTCGCCGAGGCGGTCGAGGCGGAGGCCGCCAAGGCCGTGCGCGACATCACCGAGGCGGCGTCGGCGCGGCAGGGCGACTCGCTCCAGACGGTGGTGGACGCCACGCACGAGCTGATGGGGGCGCTCGCCCACGACATCGTGGTCCGCGGGGGGTTCGAGCTCGCGGGCGACTGCGCGTACCGGGGGGAGTGCTCCCTGCGGGCGCAGTGGCAGGAGTGGATCGAGGACACCCTCCGCGGGGCCGCGCGCAACGGGGCTCTGGCGGAAGGGGTGTCCTGGGCGGACAGCGCCCGGGTCATCGTCGCCGCGACCGCGGGGTTCGAGGTGCTCGGCGGCGATGACGCCTCCTGGCTGTCCCGGCAGAACGTCACCCGCTTCTGGGACGTGATCCTCCCCCGGCTCGCCGACCGGCGGAAGCTGGCGGGACTGGCGAGCGCGGGCACCTGGCCGCAGGCCGGCATCCCCGCGCAGGACCGGTCCTCCCTGAGGACGAGCACCGAGCAATAGCAAACCTTCCGGTCTGTTTAGTGATCAACTTTGCCGACCGTACCCCCTTCTTTGCTTCAAGGACCCCTGGAGATCCTCTCCAGGGGTCCTTGAACTTTGCTGGAGATTCTGCATCGCCGCAGGTCAAGCCTAGCGCACCGTTAGATCCTCGCTTGGAAAATACAGGGCATGCGGTTTGATATTGACAGACCGCGTGCGCTGTTTTTAGTCTGGTCCATGGCGCCGGACTGGCATCTGACGACGGTTACGGAAACGACCGGAGCACTCGGCACTAGACAGGGGAGTTCGCGTGGACATCGAGGTACTCGGCGCATTGGCCGTAAAGGAGAACGGGGTCTCCATCACGCCGACGGCCCCCAAGCCGCGGCAGGTGCTGGCTCTGCTGGCACTCCACGCCGACCAGGCGGTGCCGGTCTCCACACTGATCGAGGAGCTGTGGGGCGCCACGCCGCCGCGCAGCGCCCGCACCACCTTGCAGACGTACGTCCTCCAGCTGCGCGAACTCATCGCCGTGGCCCTGGAGAAGGACGCGCAGGACGGCACGGACGAGGGCGGCAGGCAGCGCACCGCCAAGGACGTGCTGATGACGATGCCCAGCGGATACATGCTGGCCGCCGGCGGCGGACAGAGCGACGTCCGCACCTTCGAGCGCCTCGCGGGCACCGGCTACCGGGCCATGGACGCGGGCGACTTCCCCGACGCGGCCCGGCATCTGCGCGAGGCGCTGGCGCTGTGGTCCGGCACCGCCTTCGCGGACGTCCAGGCCGGGAGCCAGCTGGAGATGGAGATCAGGCGCCTTGAGGAGACCCGGCTGTGCGCGCTCGACCAGCGCATCGAAGCCGACCTGCGACTGGGCCGCCACCGCGAGCTGCTCTCCGAGCTGACCGTGCTGGTGAACCGTTACCGCACCCACGAGAGCCTGCACGCCCAGTTCATGCTCGCCCTCTACCGCTCGGGGCGCCGCGGCGAGGCCCTGGAGGTCTACCAGCGGCTGCGCGCGACCCTCGTCCGGGACCTCGGCCTGGAGCCCTCTGCGGGGCTGCGACGGCTTCAGCGGTCCATCCTCACGGCCAACCCCGAGACCGCGCCGGCGGCCCCCAGTACGGCCAAGGAGCGCCTGGTTCCCACGAGTTGAGCGCGCGCATCAGACGGGCCGGCACTGTAGGGACACCGGGTCCCTCGGGCCGGCCTGCTGCGTGTGCGGGGCTTGTAGAGGCGTGCGTTGAGAGGCGAGATGCCCCATCTCGACAAACGGCATCAAGCATTCCGCAATTTGCTTTCTTCGCAACGGAATTAAAAAGAGCGAAGTAATTGGCGCGGTTGCCTTTGAGGCGATCAATTTGCAGACAGAATAGGTAAGTTGAAGCGTCCTCAAGCCCTGGTCGAGGAAAGGCGGGTCTGGCGCGATTCCCGCTAGTGTGCTTATGGCGACGGAATTCAGCCACGAGAGGAACTCGACGAGCTACGGAGGAAAGCAGTGAAGATTCAGGTTCTGGGTCCGTTGAGTGCCGAGGTCAACGGGGGATCGATCGTCCCAACGGCCGGTAAGCCGCGGCAGATCCTTTCCCTGCTCGCCCTCTACCCCGGGCGGGTGATGCCCGTTCCCATGCTCATGGAGGAAATCTGGGGGACCGAGCCGCCGCAGAGCGCACTCACCACGTTGCAGACCTACATACTCCAGCTGCGCCGGCGTCTGGGCACCGCGATGGGCCCCGGCGCTCCTGACGCGGCGAAGGAGGTGCTCGCCACCCGGCACGGCGGTTATCTGCTCCAGATATCGCCCGAGAGTGTGGACGTGCACGAGTACGAGCGCATGGTCACCGAAGGGCGGTCGGCCTTCGAGGCGGGCGACGACGAGATGTCGGCCGACCGGTTCCGCAAGGCGCTGGAGCTGTGGCGCGGCCCCGCCCTGGTCGACGTACGCGTCGGACCGATCCTCGGGATCGAGGTCATGCGGCTCGAGGAGAGCCGGCTCGGCACCGTGGAGCGCCGTATCGACGCCGATCTGCGGCTCGGCCGGCACTCCGAACTCATCGCCGAGCTCGCCGAACTGACGGCCCGCTACCCGCAGCACGAAGGGCTGCACTCGCAGGCCATGGTGGCGCTGTACCGGTCGGGACGACAGGCGTCGGCCCTCGCCGTCTACCGCAAGCTGCGCATCCGGCTGATCGAGGAACTGGGCGTCGAGCCGTCCCCCCAGGTACAGCGGCTGCACCAGGCCATGCTGGCCGTCGACCCCCAGCTGGACGTCGTCGCCAGTGAACGGCGCTCCTCGACGTTCGATCTCTTCGCCGCCTGAGGCCGGCCGGAGCGGGGGCCCCGTCGTACTCAATGCCTGACCACCGTCGCACGACGGACCGGTTGCGGAGCCGGCCCGTCGGACGCGAAGGCAGATGCGGATGCGGATGCGGACACAGGTTCGCCGAGGAGGCCGGGTGACCTGGCCCCGGACTCCTCGGCGCGGCGATCGACCGTGGTGACCGTCTGCGGCGACTGACCATCGCGGCTGTTCGTGGCGGCCGACCGCGACGGCTGTTCGCGACCGGCATCCGGTCCGGCGGTCGGGACGTGTGGTTGCGGCCGACCTGACGGATGCGGATGCGGATGCGGGCACGGGTTCGCCGAGGAGGCCGGGTGACCTGGCCTTGGAGTCCTCGGCGCGGCGATCGGCCACGGCGGCCGACTGTGCCGGACGACTCGCAGTAACTGTTTCGCGGCCGGGTGTCCGGTTCTGGGGCCGGGACATGAGGTCGCGGAGTCGGCCCAGCCGGGCGGACGCGAGGCAGATGCGGATGCGGGCACGGGTTCGCCGAGGTGGCCGGGTGACCTGGCCTTGGACTTCTCGGCGCGGCGATCGGCCACGGCGGCCGACTGCGCCGGACGACCCGCAGCAACTGTTTCGCGGCCGGGTGTCCGGTTCTGGGGCCGGGACATGAGGTCGCGGAGTCGGCCCAGCCGGGCGGACGCGAGGCGGATGCGGATGCGGATGCGGGCACTGGATCGCCGAGGAGGCCGGGTGACCTGGCCCCGGACTCCTCGGCGCGGCGATCGACTATGGCGACTGACCAGGGCGATCGACCGCAACGGTTGGCTACCGCGGCCGTTCGTGGCGAGCGACCGTGGTGGCTGTTCCCGGGGGAGCGATCATCGCGGCCGTTTGCGGTGACTGACCATCGCGGCCGTTCCCGGCGGTCGGCCGCGGCGAGCGTTTGTGGCTCAGGTGTCCGGTGGTCCCCGGGTCGGGACGTGACGTAGGGAGTCGGTGCAAGAGGGCGCGCGGGGCCAGTGGTAGGGGGTCCGGGTCCTCCGATCAGGTTCAAGCGGCACTTGAGGGGGTCCGGCAATCCTCGAATCCCACCCCGTGCGACGCAGGTCGGGGTAGAGGAGGATGTCATGTCGGACGAACGGCCGGTGCGCCTGCACTGTTTCGCGCACTCCGGAGGAGGCGTCTCCGTCTTCGACCACTGGGCGGAGAACATCGGCCCCGGAGTGGAGGTGGTCCCGGTCCCCGCGCCGGGCGGACCACGCCATCGATCCGACACCCGTACGACCGCGACCGCCTACGAGGCCCTGCTCGCCGACGTGCTGCCCCGGTTCACCGACCCGGACCCCGGCCCGTACGTCCTCTACGGACACGGCCTCGGCGCGATGGTCGCCTTCAGCGTGACCCGCGTCCTGCACGAGGCGGGCCTGCCCGGCCCGGCGCTGCTCGCCCTCGCCGCCTGCCCGCCGCCCCGCATGGCCCCCGTACTGCCGGACGCCCGCACCGCGACGGACGCCGAGCTGCTCGACGCCCTGAGCGCCAACGGTGCCGTGCCGCCCACCAGCGACGAGGGCATCTGGCTGCACGCGATGCTGCCGGTGCTCCGCGCCGACCTGGAGCTCGCCCAGTCCCTCGAGGACGCGGCCGCCACACCCTCTCCGGCCGGGCCGCTCACCACCCCGATGCTGATCGTCGCCTCGCAGGGCAACCCGCTGGCGCCGCCCACGATCGCGGACGGCTGGCGGCAGTGGACCGACGGACCCTCCTGGCTCCGCACCGTCCCCCAGCACCACTTCTTCGCGCGCGGCCGTGAACTGCCCCGCCTGCTGGGCCGTGCCTGCCGGGTCACCGGCCGCCTCGCCCGGGAGAGCGTGCCGGTCGGCTGAGCGAGTGCATTCGGACAACCGGCGCGGGCATACGACGCCCGCCCACCCCGTGAATTCCAGAAATACACGTCGGTGAGGGCCGACCACTACCCCGGTCGCGCCCGGATCGACCCGGACTCTGTTCATCTCCGAGCGGTCTTCCGAATGGTCTTCTGAATGATCCTCCGAGTGGTCTTCGGAAGGGCCTTCGGAATGGTCTTCGGAGGGCCGCCACAAATCCCGTTCATGTTCCCGTCGGCGCTATAAGAGGAGGGGAGCTCAAATGATTGCTGAGCATGCGGACAAGAGGTCCCGCACAGTGCACGCATCCGCACCTGCCGGCGTGGCCTACGCGCTGATGGCCGACGCGCCGAGCTGGCCGCTCTATTTCTCCTCGATCATCCATGTGGAACAACTGGAATTCGACGGCGTGAGAGAGCGCATGCGGACCTGGACCCTCCTGGACGGCCAGGTCAAGGCATGGACCTCGCAGCGGCATCTGGACCCCGTGGCACGCCGCATGGAGTTCTGGCAGGAGATCGCCGCACCCCCCTTCCGTACGGCGGGCGGCATCCTGAGCGCCCGCCCGGACGGCCCGCACGACAGCGAGCTCGAACTGCGCTACGACTACAGCGTCGGCGCCGACTCACCCGGCGACCTGGAATGGGCGCAGCGGGCCACCGACGCCCACTCCCGCGCCCAGCTCGCCGACCTCAAGGCGTTCGCCGAGCGCTGGACGCGCCTGGACGAACTCGTCCTGTCCTTCGAGGACACGGTCCACATCAAGGGCCCCGCCGAACTCGTCTACGACTTCCTCTACCGGGCCGGCGACTGGCCCGACCTGGCACCCCACGTCCAGCACGTCGACCTCACCGAGAGCGTCCCCGGCGTGCAGCACATGACCATGCGCACGCACACCGAGTACGGCACCCACACCACCTCCTCGGTACGGATCTGCTTCCCGCACGCCGAACGCATCGTCTACAAGCAGACGGCTCCGCTGCCCCTCCTTGAGGCCCACACCGGCGAATGGTCCGTCGTCCCGGATGAGCGAGGCGTCACGGTCACCGCGCAGCACAGCGTCGTACTGAGCGAGGAACAGATCGCGGACGTACTGGGCGAGCAGGCGACCGTCGCCGACGCCCGCCGGCATGTGCGCGAGGCGCTCGGCCGCAACAGCCGCGTCCTGCTCGCCCACGCCAAGACGCACGCGGAGAGCGCCGTCCGCATGCTGTGACCGGCGCGTGAACGCGAAACGGGGGGCCGGGCTCACGGATGACCTCTGCGGGACTCGGGCAGCGCTCCACACCCGCTTGGGAAATCGGACGCCGGGCACCTGCTGCCCTTAGCGTGCTGAGCACGACCGTTGTCGATTTCGGCGGACCAGGAGGGGTCATGGAAGCGAGGCAGTACGGCAGGGCCCCGGGCCTCGTCCGTCCCGGCCGGTGCCGCCGACGTCGTACGCACTCCTTACGGCCGGCCCCCACCGGGGCCGCAGGCGGCTCGTCCTAGGCACGGCGCCCGGCTCCCGCAAGAGCTGAGTGAGCGCCACCAGCAGCTCATCCACCAGCTACCGAGAGGAGAGAGGGGACCGCGCCGGTCACGGCGGAGCGCACGTCCCTGGACGCGTATGACTGTTCCTCGCTCCTCGCACGCGGTGATGTCCGTGGTCGTGGACCCCGGACCCGTCCCGCACGACACCCCGTGGGACCTCGAGTTGCGCGGGCCGCTCGACGCTGCCGCGCTGGCGGGCGTCCTGGGCGAACTCGCCGACGGCGAACCGGACCGGGCCGATCGGGCCGACAAGGCCCACGGGAACGACCAGGCCGACCGGGCCGATCGGCAGCACCGGCTGCTGCGGCACGGCCCCGACCACCACACGCTCCGGTTCACCCCCTCCGAGGACGCGACCGCCGCCCTGGTGGTGGGCCGTCTCGCCGACCTGCTCACCGAGCGGTCCGCCGCCGACCATCCCCTCGCGCCCGCCCAGTGCGCCGCCCTCGCATCCGGCGGCGATGCCCGCTACGAGGCGGTGTACCTCGAACCGGCCGCTCCGCTGGACGCGGACACGGTACGTGAGGCGCTGCGCGCCGTCCTGACGGCCCATCCGCAGCTGGGCTTCCGCCTGGACAGCAGGGGCGGGCGGCTGAGCGGACAGGGCGCGGACACGGTCATGGACCGGGAGGGGACTCCGTCTTCGGTCGAGCAAGGGCTGCTGGTCGAGGGCGAGTTCACCGACGAGGCAGGCTTCAACGCCGCCGTCGACTCCGTCGGCCGCGGCCTCGACGCGTACGCCGGGGTCCAGTTGCGGGCGCTGCTCGCCCGGGACCGCCGCCCGGCGGGGGAGCGTGCCGACCGGCTGGTCCTCGTCGCCCATGAACTCGCGGTGGACGCCGCGTCCTGGCGGATCGTCGTCGACGACCTCATCGCCGCCCTCGGCACGGTGACGGCGGACGTTCCGGTACGGCCGGGACGCGCGCCGGGCGGGCTCGCCGACTGGGTCACCGAACTGCGCGAACTGGCCCGCGATCCCGCCGAGATGCGCCACTGGTCGACCGTCGCCGAGCGCAGGGCCGGGGGCGCCGACTCCCGCACCTCGGCCCACGTGGCCCGCGCGAACGACACGGCCGACATGGCTGACACCGCCGACACCGCCTTGCCGGAGACGCGGGACGCCGGACCGGCCGGGGCGGTGCCCGACATGAGGCCGACGGGAGTGGCGCCCGATGCGAGGCCGGCGGGAGTGGCGCCCGACGCGGGGCCGGTCGGCGTACGGCGTACCGGCTTCGCCCTGCCCGAGGCGGCCACCGAGCGGATCACCCACGGCCTGGCCCAGCGGCTCGCGCTGACCGTCGGACAGGTGCTGACCGGTGCGTTCGCGCTGGCCCTGGCCCGCTGGCAGCACATCGACGACGTCACCTTCGACGTCCGCAGCGACCCGCGCACTGGTCATCCAGGTCTACGTCGCCATGTCGGCCGCCTCACCGATGTCCACCCCGTCCATCTCACCCTGGACCGCGGCCTCACCACCCTGGGACAACTGGCCGCCGTGGCAGGTCCCTTGGCGGCCGCCGCCGGGCACGCACCGGGCGGCGCCGGATTCGGGGCCTGCCGGGAGTGGAGCCCCGACCCACTGTTGCGCACCGCCCTGCGCGAACTGGCGCCCGCCCAGGCCTGCTTGACCTTGCACGGCCCGGACGAACTGCTGCCGCCCGCCGCCCGCCCGGTACCTGGGGGCCCGATCGACCGCGACAACGGCAGCAGCGCCGCGCGCCAGGCTTCGCACCGACTGCACGCATGCGCCCACATCGCCGACGGCAGGCTGTACTTCGGCCTCGACTGGATGCCCGACCCCGCCGACGGCCTCACCGACACCACCGTGGCCGCCCTCGGCGAACTGCTGCGCGAAGTGCTGGCGGAGCTGGCGGAGGCCTCCGACGCCCCGATTCCGTCCGTCTTCCGCGCCACCCCCCAACAGGCGGCGCTGTACCTGGGAGGCGACGGACAGCCCGGCACCGGACGCCATGTCGAGCAGGTCGTATGGGTCTGGCACGGCCCGCTGGACCTGGAGCGCTTCACCGCTGCCTGGCAGGCCGTCTTCGACTGCGAAACCGTGCTGCGCACCGCGTTCACCGGCGGCCCCGAGCCCCAGCTCATGGTCCACAGCCGGGTCACCCCCGAGATCACCCGCCGCGTCCACCGCGGCGACGACTGGTCGCCGCTCCTGGAGCGCGACCGACTGCGCGGCTTCGACCTGCGCTGCCCCGGAGCACTGCGCCTCACCCTGCTGGAGACCGAAGGGAGCCACCGCACCGGCGCCCCCTCCGCACCCACCCGGATCGTGCTCACCTACCACCGGGCACTGCTCGACAACTGGAGCGCCCACATCCTGCTGCGCGAGTTCTACCGCGCCTACCTCGCCGGCGGCAGCCTGCCCGGCGGCGAACGCCGCCCTGACCTGCGGGACTACGCCGCCTGGATCGCGGCCCAGGACCCGGAGACCACCCGGGACTTCTGGGCGCGCTCCGCACCGCCCGACGCGGCCGCCTCCAGGCCGGGCCGCTCCGTCCGAGGCACCGCGGCACTGACCGGCGTGGGCCGGGCCCGGCTCCGGCTGACCCCCGCAGAAACCATCCGTCTGGCGCTGTGGGCGGGCCGCTGGGGCATCGCCGAGAGCACGGTCCTCCAGGCCGTCTGGGCGATGCTCATCTACCGCGCCTCCGACGCGACCGGCGGCCCCGCCCCCGTCTGCTTCGCGGTGACCGCCCCCGGACGCGGCATCCCCCTCGACGGCGCCGCCCGGATGCTGGGACCGCTGCGCAACGCCCTGCCGATGTCCGTCGAGGTGGACCCGGCCGGCACCGTACCGAACCTGCTGCGCCAACTGCGGGACCGCGCCCTGGACATGGCCGCCTACGAATGGGTCCCCGTCGGCTGGTTCCGGGCCCATGAGGAGGCCGAGCCCGGCGGCGGACACGCCGACACCGTCATCGTCTTCGAGGATCTGCCGCACCCGGTGAAGGGCCTGGAGGCCGAACTCGCCGCCCACGGCATCAAGGCCGAGTTCCCGGGCACCGTACCCGCCCGCTCCGTCCTGCCCATCGGACTGCTCGCCCACCACGACAGCGCGGGCCGTCTCGTCCTCACCCGCGTCCACGACCGCGACGTACTCGACGAGGAGGCGGCGGCCGAACTGCTGGTGCAGAGCGCCACGCTGCTGCGCGAACTCCCCTCCAGGACAGGGGAGTCCACCACCGTCGCGGAGATCCTGAGCCTCCTTGAGGGCAGGACCGTGCCCCGTATGACCGAGCCCCCCGGCCCCGGCCGGAGCACCCCGCTGGTCACCCTGCGCGCGGCCCGGCGCGAGGCGGCGGGCACGATCTGCCTGATCCCACCGCCGGGCACCCCGGCGACCTGCTACGACCTGCTGTCCCGCGCCTACACCGGCTCCGACGAGCTGCTGGTGCTCACCACCGACGCCGACAACGCCCACTCCGCCCTGGCCGCCCACGGAACCGGCCGGCACCTCCTGCTGGGCGGCTTCTCCGGTGCCGGCGGCCTCGCCTGCGACCTCGCCCGGCGCATCGCGGCCGACGGCGGCCCGCGAGCGAGGGTGGTGGTCGCCGGAGTCTCCGCGGACGACCAGGAACGCGCCCGCGAACTCGCCCGCGCCCTCAAGAACGCCGGGATGCGGAACGCCGGTACACCGGACAGTCTCTAGAGGTCAGCTCCATGAGGGCCGCCCCTCGACCCTGGTTCCGCCGCACTTCAAGCGCTCCTCGTTCGACGTCGTCCATCGTGGCCGTGACACGGGTCACTTCGCCCGGTCTGTGACGCCGTCCGTGCTTGGGCCGCAATCAACTGGAGTGTCATGTCCCGTCGTCTGTTCACCTCGGAGTCCGTGACCGAGGGACATCCCGACAAGATCGCCGACCGGATCAGCGACACGATCCTGGACGCCCTGCTCACCCAGGACCCGACGTCCAGGGTGGCGGTGGAGACCCTGATCACGACGGGTCAGGTGCATATCGCCGGCGAGGTCACCACCACCGCCTACGCCCCCATCGCGCAGCTCGTGCGCGACGCGATCCTCGACATCGGCTACGACTCCTCCGCCAAGGGCTTCGACGGCGCCTCCTGCGGCGTCTCGGTGTCGATCGGGGCGCAGTCCCCCGACATCGCCCAGGGCGTCGACACGGCGTATGAGTCGAGGGTCGAGGGCGAGGAGGATCTCCTGGACCGTCAGGGGGCCGGGGACCAGGGGTTGATGTTCGGGTACGCGAGTGATGAGACGCCGAGTCTGATGCCGCTGCCGATCGAGCTCGCCCACCGGCTGTCCTACCGGCTCACCCAGGTGCGTAAGGACGGGACGGTTCCCTATCTGCGGCCGGACGGCAAGACGCAGGTCACCATCGAGTACGACGGTGACAAGCCGGTCCGCCTGGACACCGTGGTCGTCTCCTCCCAGCACGCGGCCGACATCGACCTCGACGCCCTGCTCACCCCCGACATCCGGACGCATGTGGTCGAGCCGGTGCTGGCCCAACTCGCCGCCGACGGGATCAAGCTGGAGACCGAGGGTTACCGGTTGCTGGTCAACCCGACGGGCCGGTTCGAGATCGGCGGACCGATGGGCGATGCGGGCCTGACCGGCCGGAAGATCATCATCGACACCTACGGCGGCATGGCCCGCCACGGCGGTGGCGCCTTCTCCGGCAAGGACCCCTCCAAGGTCGACCGCTCCGCCGCCTACGCGATGCGGTGGGTGGCGAAGAACGTCGTCGCGGCCGGGCTGGCGAAACGGTGTGAGGTGCAGGTCGCGTACGCGATCGGCAAGGCCGAACCGGTCGGGCTGTTCGTGGAGACCTTCGGGACCGAGACGGTCGCCGTCGAAGCCATCGAGCGGGCCATCACCAGCGTCTTCGACCTGCGCCCCGCCGCCATCATCCGCGACCTCGACCTGATGCGCCCGGTCTACACCCAGACCGCCGCCTACGGCCACTTCGGCCGCGAACTCCCCGACTTCACCTGGGAACACACCAACCGCGCCCAGCAGCTCAAGGCAGCCGCGGGCGGCTGAGCCCGACTTCCCGACGGCCGGGCCCGGCGCTATCGGCCGACACACGCACCACCGGTGATCAGCGACCGAAGCGACCCAAGGAGTGCCCGTGCGCATCGCGGTGACAGGATCGATAGCCACCGACCACCTGATGGTCTTCCCCGGACGGATCGCGGACCAGCTGCTGCCCGAGCAGCTCGCCCACGTCTCGCTCTCCTTCCTCGTCGACCGACTTGAGGTGCGCCGGGGCGGTGTCGCCGCGAACATCGCCTTCGGGCTCGGCGGCCTCGGCCTCGCACCGCTGCTGATCGGAGCGGTGGGCACGGACTTCGCCGAGTACGAGCTGTGGCTGAAGGAGCACGGCGTCGACACCGGGGGCGTGCACGTCTCCGGGGAACGGCAGACCGCCCGCTTCATGTGCATCACCGACGAGGACGCCAACCAGATCGCCGCCTTCTACGCGGGCGCGATGGCCGAGGCGTCCGACATCGACCTGCGCCCGCTCGTCACCGGACCCGACCGCCCCGGCCTCGTCCTGATCTCGCCCGACGACCCGGCGGCGATGCTGCGCCACACCGCGGAATGCCGCGACCTCGGCATCCCCTTCGCGGCCGACCCCTCGCAGCAACTGGCCCGCCTGGACGGCCCCCAGGTCCGCGATCTCGTGGACGGCGCCACCTGGCTGTTCACCAACGAGTACGAGGCCGCGCTCCTGAAGGAGCGCACCGGCTGGAGCCGCACCGACGTCCTCGCGACGGTCGGCACCTGGGTCACCACCCTGGGCGAGAAGGGCGTACGCCTCGAACGCCTCGGTCAGGCACCCCTCGTCGTCCCCGCCGTTCCCGACGCCCCGACCGCCGACCCGACCGGCGTCGGGGACGCCTTCCGCGTCGGCTTCCTGGCCGCCGTCGGCCAGGGCGCCCCGCTGGAGTCCGCGGCCCGACTCGGCTGTGCGCTGGCCTCCGTCGTCCTTGGCGCGGTCGGCTCGCAGTCCTACGAGATCGACCGGGCGCAGCTGACCGGCATCGTCGAGCGCACCTACGGCCCCGACGCGGCCCAGCCGCTCGCCTCCGTCCTGAGTGAGCTGTCATGACCGGCCCCCACGAAACCCGCGTCGCCGCCGCTGCCCAAGAAGCCCGCGCCGCCGCCACCCACGAAGCCCGCGTCGCCGCCCTCCGCGAGGCGCTCGCCACCCGCGTGGTCGTCGCCGACGGGGCCATGGGCACCATGCTCCAGGCGCAGGACCCGACCCTTGAGGACTTCGAGAACCTCGAAGGCTGTAACGAGATCCTCAACGTCACCCGCCCGGACATCGTCCGCTCCGTCCACGAGGAGTACTTCGGCGCCGGCGTCGACTGCGTGGAGACCAACACCTTCGGCGCGAACCACGCGGCCCTCGGCGAGTACGACATCCCTGAGCGCGTCCACGAGCTGTCCGAGGCCGGCGCCCGCGTGGCCCGCGAGACGGCCGACGAGTACACCGTCCGCGACGGCCGCCAGCGCTGGGTCCTGGGCTCCATGGGCCCCGGCACCAAGCTCCCCACCCTCGGCCACGCCCCCTACACCCTCCTGCGCGACGCCTACCAGCAGAACGCCGAGGGCCTCATCGCGGGCGGCGCCGACGCGCTGCTGGTGGAGACCACGCAGGATCTGCTCCAGACCAAGGCCGCCGTCCTCGGCGCCCGCCGCGGCCTCGAAGCCCTCGGCCTGAACGTGCCGCTGATCGTCTCGGTGACGGTGGAATCGACCGGCACCATGCTCCTCGGCTCGGAGATCGGCGCCGCGCTGACCGCGCTGGAGCCGCTCGGCATCGACATGATCGGCCTGAACTGCGCGACCGGCCCCGCCGAGATGAGCGAGCACCTGCGCTACCTCGCCCGCCACTCCCGCATCCAGCTCTCCTGCATGCCGAACGCCGGCCTGCCGGTACTGACCAAGGACGGCGCCCACTACCCGCTGGCCCCGGCGGAGTTGGCGGACGCGCAGGAGAACTTCGTACGCGACTACGGCCTGTCCCTGATCGGCGGCTGCTGCGGTACGACGCCCGAGCATCTGCGGCAGATCGTCGAGCGGGTACGGGGCATGGCACCGGGGGAGCGGGAACCGCGTCCCGAGCCGGGTGCGGCCTCGCTCTATCAGACGGTGGCGTTCCGTCAGGACACGTCGTATCTGGCGATCGGTGAGCGGACGAATGCCAACGGGTCGAAGAAGTTCCGTGAGGCGATGCTGGAGGGCCGCTGGGACGACTGTGTGGAGATGGCCCGGGACCAGATCCGTGAGGGCGCGCACATGCTGGACCTGTGCGTGGACTACGTGGGCCGTGACGGTGTGGCGGACATGGAGGAGCTGGCCGGACGGTTCGCGACCGCGTCGACGCTGCCGATCGTGCTGGACTCGACCGAGGTCGATGTCCTCCAGGCCGGGTTGGAGAAGCTGGGTGGGCGTGCGGTCATCAACTCGGTCAATTACGAGGACGGTGACGGTCCGGAGTCGCGCTTCGCGAAGGTGACGAAGCTGGCGCAGGAGCATGGTGCGGCGCTGATCGCGCTGACCATCGATGAGGAGGGCCAGGCCCGCACGCCCGAGACGAAGGTCGCGATTGCGGAGCGGCTGATCGATGACCTGACCGGGAACTGGGGTATCCACGAGTCGGACATCCTGATCGACACCCTGACCTTCACGATCTGCACGGGTCAGGAGGAGTCCCGCAAGGACGGTATCGCCACGATCGAGGCGATCCGTGACCTCAAGCGGCGCCACCCGGACGTGCAGACGACACTCGGCTTGTCGAACATTTCCTTCGGTCTGAACCCGGCGGCCCGCATCCTGCTGAACTCGGTGTTCCTGGACGAGTGTGTGAAGGCGGGTCTGGACTCGGCGATCGTGCATGCGTCGAAGATCCTGCCGATCGCCCGGTTCTCCGAGGAGGAGGTGCAGACGGCCCTCGATCTGATCTACGACCGTCGTGCCGAGGGTTATGACCCGCTCCAGAAGCTGATGGCCTTGTTCGAGGGCGCGACCGCGAAGTCGTTGAAGGCGGGCAAGGCTGAGGAACTGGCCGCGCTGCCGCTGGAGGAGCGTCTCAAGCGCCGCATCATCGACGGCGAGAAGAACGGCCTGGAAGCCGACCTCGGTCAGGCGCTGGAGACGACTTCGGCTCTGGACATCGTCAACAACACGCTCCTGGACGGCATGAAGGTCGTCGGCGAGCTGTTCGGCTCGGGTCAGATGCAGTTGCCGTTCGTGTTGCAGTCGGCCGAGGTGATGAAGTCGGCGGTCGCCTATCTCGAACCGCACATGGAGAAGTCGGACGCGGAGGGCAAGGGCACGATCGTGCTGGCCACGGTCCGCGGTGACGTCCACGACATCGGCAAGAACCTCGTCGACATCATCCTGTCCAACAACGGCTACAACGTGGTCAACCTGGGCATCAAGCAGCCGGTCTCGGCGATTCTGGAGGCGGCTGAGGAGCACCGGGCCGATGTGATCGGCATGTCCGGGCTGCTGGTGAAGTCCACGGTGATCATGAAGGAGAACCTGGAGGAGCTCAACTCCCGTGGCATGGCCGCTGATTACCCGGTCATCCTGGGGGGTGCGGCGCTGACGCGGGCGTATGTCGAGCAGGATCTGCACGAGATCTACGAGGGTGAAGTCCGTTACGCCCGCGACGCGTTCGAGGGTCTGCGCCTGATGGACGCGCTGATCGGCGTGAAGCGCGGCGTTCCGGGCGCGGTCCTGCCCGAGCTCAAGCAGCGCCGGGTCAAGCCTGTCGCGAGTGCCGTCGTCGTCGCGGAGAGTCCTGACGAAGGGGGGCGCTCCGATGTCGCCGTCGATCATCCCGTCCCCGAGCCGCCCTTCTGGGGCACCCGTGTCATCAAGGGCATCCAGCTCAAGGAGTACGCCTCCTGGCTGGACGAGGCGGCTCTGTTCAAGGGGCAGTGGGGGCTGAAGCAGGCGCGCCGGGGTGACGGGCCGACCTACGAGGAGCTTGTGGAGACCGAGGGGCGGCCGCGGCTGCGCGGGCTGCTCGACCGGCTTCAGACGGAGAACCTCCTTGAGGCCGCCGTCGTGCACGGCTACTTCCGCTGTGTGTCCAAGGGCGAGGACCTGATCCTGCTGGACGAGAACGGGTCCGAGCTGACCCGGTTCGCGTTCCCGCGGCAGCGCCGTGGCCGTCGGCTGTGTCTGGCCGACTTCTTCCGTTCGGAGGAGTCGGGGGAGACGGACGTCATTGGGCTTCAGGTAGTCACCGTCGGCTCCCGGATCGGGGAGGAGACGGCCCGGCTCTTCGAGGCGAACGCCTACCGCGACTATCTCGAACTGCACGGGCTGTCCGTGCAGTTGGCCGAAGCCCTCGCCGAGTACTGGCACGCACGCGTGCGCGGTGAACTCGGTATCGCCGGGGGTGATCCTGGCTCGCTGGACGGCATGTTCCGCACCGAGTACCAGGGCTGCCGCTACTCCTTCGGCTACCCGGCCTGCCCCGACCTGGAGGACCGCGCGAAGATCGCCGACCTGCTCCAGCCCGAGCGCATCGGCGTCCACCTGTCCGAGGAGTTCCAGCTGCACCCCGAGCAGTCCACGGACGCCATCGTCCTGCACCACCCCGAAGCCAGCTACTTCAACGCCGGAGGCCGGGAGTGACGACGACCCTGCGCGACCTGCTCGACCGGGGAACCCCGTCGTTCTCCTTCGAGTTCTTTCCGCCGAAGACACCCAAGGGCGAGCGGACGCTGTGGGAGGCGATCCGTCGGATCGAACCGCTGGCCCCGACCTTCGTCTCGGTCACCTACGGGGCCGGCGGCTCCTCCCGGGACCGTACGGTCGAGGTGACCAAGCGGATCGCGACCGAGACGACTCTGCGCCCGGTCGCCCATCTGACCGCGGTCGGGCACTCGGTGTCGGAACTGCGGCACATCATCGGCCAGTACGCCGACGCGGGCGTCCGGGACGTCCTCGCCCTGCGCGGTGACCCGCCCGGCGACCCCAACGCGCCCTGGATCGCCCACCCCGAAGGCTTCACCCACGCCCATGAACTGGTGCGCCTGGTCAAGGAGTCGGGGGAGTTCAGCGTCGGGGTGGCGGCCTTTCCCGAGCGGCATCCGCGCTCGGCCGACTGGGAGTCCGACATCCGGCACTTCGTCGCCAAGTGCAAGGCGGGCGCCGACTACGCGGTGACCCAGATGTTCTTCCACGTCGAGGACTATCTGCGGCTGCGCGACCGGGTCGCCGCGGCCGGCTGCGACACCCCGGTCATTCCGGAGATCATGCCGGCCACCGACGTGCGCCAGATCGCCCGCTTCGCCGAACTCAGCGGCGCCGCCTTCCCCGAGGACCTCGCCCACCGCCTGGACGCCGTGCGCGACAACCCGGCGGACGGTCACCGCATCGGCGTCGAGTACGCCACCGCCATGGCCGAGCGGCTCCTCGCCGAGGGCGCCCCCGGCCTGCACTACATCACCCTCAACAAGTCCACGGCCGCCCTGGACATCCACCGCAACGTGCTGGCGGCGACCCGCGTCACGGCGTGAGGTCCACGGCACGGCCGACCGATCCGAAGAGAGCTGAGCAGGAGGAGCAGGTGTACGACACCCCGGAGGAAGACGGCAGACAGTCCCAGGACATCCACGTCCTCGCCCCACCGCTTCGGCTCGCGGGCATCGACGAGGACGACTCCTGGGAGCCCCACGTCATACGCGGCATCGACTGACGCCGCCCTGCTCCACCGGTCCACGAGTGGCCGTTGGCAGCTTCCCACGAGCGGCGATGCGGAGGTGGTGCGGACATGAACGGTCTGCTGCGCGGCGGTGCGCGGTGGTTGAGGAACCGCTGCCTGTGGCCGCTCTGGCGGTCCTTGGCGGCCTTCGGAGCCATGCATCTCGGCACCGGAGCGCCCCAGGGCCCGGACCAGGACATGGGCATGGGCATGGCTGATTCCGCCACCGGCTCCCGCGGCTTCCTCGCGGGGCAGCTCTGGCGACGGTTCCTGGTGCTGCCGCCGGGGGTCGGTGGGCCACCGCCCGCCCACCCCGAGCGACTGCGCGCTGATCTGCCGCTGACGGCGCAGGAACGGCTGCTCGCCCGGGACCTGTGGCCCGGTTACGAACAGCGCGTCCGCGACACCAACTGACTCACAGCTCCTGACTCACCATTCGATGAGGGCGAGTCCTGCGGCCATGCCGCCGCCGAAGCCGGCGAGGAGAACCAGGTCACCCCGGCGCAGGGCGCCTTCACGGTGGGCCGCGTCGAGGGTGATGGGGATGGAGGCGGCGCCGGTGTTGGCGTAGGTCTCCAGGGTCTTGTGCATCGTGGCGTTCGGCAGGGCCAGCTCGGTGAAGAGGTCGTCGAGCATGACGCCGTTGGCCTGGTGCGGGATGAAGTGGCGGATGTCGTCGGGGACGACACCGGCCTCGTGCAGGAACTGCTTGACCAGCTGGGGGACATGGTCGGCGACGAAGCGGCGTACGCCCCTGCCGTCCATGGTGAAGTACTGCTGGCCCTCCTCAAGGGACTCGGCGGTCAGCGGGGCACGGCTGCCGCCGCCGGGCACCCGGATCAGATCCGAGAGCTCACCGAACGTGTGCAGGTCCAGGTGCCGGATCCGCGGCCCGCTGTCCGCCTGGCCCAGCACGATGGCGCCGGCTCCGTCGCCGAACAGCACGACGGTGCGGCGGTCGGCGGGGTTGAGGATGCGGGAGTAGATGTCGGCGCCTATGACGAGGGCGTGGCCGCCCTTGCGGGCCAGCAGGTTCTCCGCCGCCGACAGGGCGAACACCTCACCCGAGCAGACGGCGTTGACGTCGAAGGCGGCGGCGCCCGTCGCGCCGAGGTTGCGTTGGACGTAGGAGGCGGTGGGGGGTTGGGGCCGGTCGGGCGTGGAGGTGGCGACCACGATCACGGACAGCTGCGCGGCAGTGATGCCGGCCGACTCCAGCGCGGCACGCGCCGCGGCGGTCGCCAGGTCCGACGTGGCCTCGTCGTCGGCGGCCCAACGCCGTTCGCGGAAGGCGGTCTTGGTGATGATCCAGTCGCTGTCGACTCCGGCCGGTGCGCCGACCTCGTCGTTGGAGACGATCCGGTCCGGTACGTAGGCACCCGTACCGATGATCCTGACATCCTGCATGCGAGTGCCCGCCCCTCAAGTGGTTTTCGAATGACTGTGCGACTGGGGCCGGGTGGGTAGGCCGACTTCGGTCCGGCAACGCCCCAAAGGGGCGCGGGGAACTGCACGACCAGCCCCCACGCTGCCGCAGCCGAACAACCGCCCCGCCCGGCCCCTCCAGCGAAGCGCTAACGTGCCTGGTAGATCCGCTTGTGACCGCTGATCCCGGCCAGCCGGAACGGGCCCGTGGTCTGCTCCTCGGTGGCGTAGTCGCCGCCGTCCGTGGGGAACGACCGCTCGTGCAGGTCGCGGTAGCCGGCGTAGTCGACCGGCTTGCGCCGGTTGATGGCCTCGTGGTTGGCCTCGGTGCGCAGCTGGTCCCGGTAGCCGGCGACGACCGTACCGGCGAAGAACTCGGCGACGCTGCCGGAGCCGTAGCTGAGGAAGCCGATGGACTTGCCGGTCAGGTCGTCGGACTGGTCGAGCAGCGCCGACAGGGCCAGGTACACGGAGGCCGTGTAGCTGTTGCCGACCACCGTGTTGTAGGCCGTGGTCAGGCCGATGGCCTGGGCGATGGCGTCCTTGTCGGTGTCCTGGCCGCAGTAGTTCAGAAGGTGGCGGTGGGCCTTGAAGGCCATCTTCGTGAACGGCTGGTGGTAGCAGAACGCGGCGAACTCCTCCAGGCCGCGGCCGCCCTGCTCGCTGTAGTCCTTCCAGGTGCCCTCGACGGCCTGGAGGTAGGCGTTGATGGACTCGTGGCCGTCGACCAGCGCGGTGTTGAGGTAGTTGGGCCGCCAGAAGTCCATGACGTCGGCGGTGAACAGGCCCGAGGGGTCCTCGATGCGCACCAGGGCCGGGTCGAGGCTGACCAGCATGGCCACGGCCGCCGCGCCCTGCGTCGCCTCGCCGGGGCTGTCCAGCTCGTACTTGGAGACGTCACTGGCGATCACCAGGACCTGCTGGGCGGGGTCGCGCCGCACCAGGCCGATGGCGAACTGGAGGGCGGCCGTGGCGCCGTAGCAGGCCTGCTTCAGCTCGACGACGCGGGTGGCCGAGGGCAGTCCGAGCAGCGAGTGGACGTACACGCCCGCCGATTTCGCCTGGTCGATCGAGGACTCGGTGGCGAAGACGACCGTGCGGATACGGTCGCTGCCGTGCCGCGCGATGATCGGCGCGGCGGCCGTCGCGGCGAGGGTCACGATGTCCTCGTCGGCGGCGGGGATGCTCATCGAGTGCTGGCCGATACCGACGTGGTACTTGCCGATCTCGGTGCCGTTGTAGTCGGCGAGCGCGGTGTGCGGCAGCACGAACTCGCCCGTGGCGAACGACAGATCGTGGATTCCTATGGAGATGGACATGCCCTAGACACCAACCTTTGCGGTCTTGTTGTCGCGTTCCAGCTGGACGTGTGCGCGCATGAGCTCGCCCGGGTTGGTCTGCGCCGCGAGCAGGGAGAGTTCGCCGCACAGCACCGTGGCCGCCGCGAGGACGGCGAGGCGGCGGGCGTTCTCGCCGGGCGCGGCCTCGGCCCGGCAGCCGAGCCGGGTCAGGTTCGTCTCCACGAAGCCGAGCCCCTTGCCGTTGCCGACCGTGCCGACGATCAGGTTCGGCAGGGTGCAGGCGAAGTAGAGGTCGCCGTCGCGGTCCTCGGCCATCACGACGCCCTGCGAGCCCTCGATGATGTTGGCCGCGTCCTGGCCGGTGGCCAGGTAGAACGCGAGCAGCATGTTCGCGTAGTGCGCGTTGGCCGAGCGGATGCCGCCGGCGAGGAGGGTGCCGAGCAGGTTCTTGCGGATGTTCAGCTCGACGATCTTGGCGGCCGTGGTGTGCAGCACGTCGCTCACCACGTCACGCGGGATGAGGATCTCGGTGACCACGTTCTTGCCGCGGCCGAGGATGCCGTTGATGGCGGTGGCCTTCTTGTCCGTGCAGTAGTTGCCGGAGATCGAGCCGTAGGAGATGCCCGGGATCGTCTTGAGGAGATGGGCGAGCAGGGCGTCGGAGGCCAGCGTCGCCATGTTGTGGCCGGAGGCGTCGCCGGTGGTGAACTCGAAGCGGATGAACAGCAGGTTGGCGTTGATCTCGTGCCGGATGCCGATGAGCTGGGCGAACCTGCTGCAACCGCGCACCACCTCGCGCAGCTCGTCGATACGGGCCTCGATGGTCCGCGCGGCCGTCAGGGCGGTCTGGGCGTCGACGGCCTCGACGAGCACCGAGCGGGTCATCCGCTCGTCGACGAGGGTGGCGACGATGCCCTTCTCGGCCAGCCGGGACACCTTCGCGCCGCGGCCGACCGACGGCCACAGCGGCGACTCGTAGGTGGCCAGCGGAACCTGGGTCTCGGTCGTGGCGACGTTCCCCGAGATGCGCAGGGGGCCGACCCAGCGCATGGGGACGCCGGCGATCGCGTGTGCTTCGGTCATCGTGAGCTTCCTGTCATCTCGGTGAGGGCGTCGATGGAGCTGGAGCGCTGGGCGAACCGCCGGGTGTCGATGCCCCGGTCGACACAGAAGTCGCGGAGCTCGCCGTGGATCAGCAGGTCGCAGTGGGCGAGTTCGGCGGGCGTGCGCGCGCCGAGCATGGTCTGAAGGGCGGCCAGCTGGTCGAGCCAGGTGGAGATCTGCGCGACGAGCGCGGGGACCCCACCGTCGACCAGGGTCCGCAGGAACCCGCCGGAGGAGCCGACGGCACGGGCGCCGAGGGCGAGGGCGCGGGTCACGTCCAGCGGGTTGCGGACCCCGCCGGAGGCCAGGACGGGAATGCCGACGTCCTGTGCGTCGAGGAGGCAGGCGACCGTGGACTGGCCCCAGTTGTGCAGGAACGCGTAGTCGGCGAGCTCACGCCGGCCGTTCTCGATCCGGGCGAAGTCCGTGCCGCCGCGGCCACTGACGTCGGCCACCTGCACGCCCAGGTTGGGCAGCGCGAGGATCGTCTGCCGGCTCAGGCCGTTGCCGACCTCCTTGACGATCACGGGGACGTCGACGCCCGCCGCGATCCGCTCGATCTGCGCCGCCCACGACCCGAAGGAGCGGTCGCCCTCCGGCATGGGCGTCTCCTGCGCCGTGTTGAGGTGGATCTGTAGCGCGTTCGCCTCGATGAGGTCGATGGCGCGGCGCGCGTTGTCGACCGACGCCGTCGCGTTGACGTTCGCCAGGACGAACCCGTCGGGGTTCTCGCTGCGCAGCACCCGGAAGGTGTCCGCGCAGGACGGGTCCTTGAAGTAGGCGTGCATGGAACCGGAGGCGATGGCCACCCCGGTCTCCCGGGCGGCGGTGGCCAGATCCCGGTTGATGGCGCCGGTCTTGGCGCTGCCGCCGGTCATCGCGTTGATGTAGAGCGGCGCCTGCCAGGTGAAGCCGGCGAAGCTCGTGGCCAGGGACACGTCCGGGCGGTCGATACCGGCCAGGGCGTGGTGCACGAACGACACCTCGTCGAACTGGTTGCGTCCGCTGTGCGCGTGCTGCTGCTCCATGGCGAGCCGGACGTGGTCGTCCTTGCGCTGAGCGCTACTCATGCTTGGTTCCCTTCCAGGGCGGGACGCAGGGGCAGGGGCAGCACCCCGGCCGCGGCCCACCGTTGACGTACCTGCGAGATGTCGTGCGCGGCCCGCTCGTCGAGCAGGGCGATACCGCAGTCGCCGCCGCCCGCCCCGGAGGGCTTGGCCGCGCCGCCGACCGCTTCGGCCGCGTCGCACAGCGCGGTCAGTTCGGGCGTGAAGATGCCGAGGCCGACCTCGTCGTCCAGCCGGGCCAGCTCCTGCCGGGCCCGCCGGATCTCGTGCAGCAGCGCGGGGCCGTCGCCGTCCTCCAGCGCCGTGACCGCGGCCTGGACGAAGTCGGCGGTGGTGGTCACGAACTTCTGGTGCGAGGCGCTGCCCCGCCAGGACCGCCGCCGGTGCAGGTCGGCGACGAGGGCC
The DNA here is from genome assembly GCF_036226885.1 of Streptomyces sp. NBC_00663. Taxonomy (NCBI): domain Bacteria; kingdom Bacillati; phylum Actinomycetota; class Actinomycetes; order Kitasatosporales; family Streptomycetaceae; genus Streptomyces; species Streptomyces sp. NBC_00663. The sequence continues at coordinate 69,374 of NZ_CP109028.1, read as the reverse complement.
TCGGTCGAGGCCGGGCTTCCGGTCCAGCCGACCTGGAAGGACAGTCCGGCCGGTGCCGGCAGCCGTCGTACCGAGAAACCGGGCCAGGGCGCCCGCAGCGCCTCCGCCACGCCCCGGGCGCGGGCCAGGTCGAGGACCTGCGTCCGGTCGGGGGCGCGGTAGGCGATCCAGCCGCCCCAGGTGCTGGCGGCGAGGTCACCGCCCGAACCCTTGGGCTCGATGCGGGCGGTGGCGAGCAGCGCCAGCCGGAACCGCTCCTCGGTCGTGAGCCGCAGACCGCAGTACGACGTCACCGCGTCGACGGTCGCCACCGTCACCGCGCCGCTGGAACCCAGGCCGTACTTGCGGCCCGCCTCGTGCAGGGTGCTGCTGATCGACACGTTCAACGGCGGTACGGGCAGCCCGCGTTCGGTGAGCAGCTCGGCCACGGTCTGGACCGCGGACACCACATGCGGCATCCGCCCGTCGCCCCCGGCGAGCCGGCCGCCCTGCCAGCGCAGACGCACCGCGCGCGAGCCGAGGTCGGAGTCGACGACGACATCGGCGTCGGCGGCCTGAGACTCGGACACGGTGACGGTGATGTACCGGTCGACGGCCACCAGGATCGCCTGGTTGCCGGGCTCGACCACCGCGTACTCGCCCGCGACGAACAACTTGCCCGGAGCGCTCCGCACCACGGCCCGCTGACCGGCCATCACACGCCCTCGTCCAGCAGCCGGGCGCCCGGCCCGGGCACGGCGACATGCACCGAACCGCCCGCGGCGGCCTCGCGCACCACCGCCGAAACCCGGTCGGTGTCCGCGCGCCGGCACAGCACCTTGACGTTCGGACCGGCGTCCATCGTCACGTACGCCGGAACCCCGTCCCGGCGCAGCCGCAGCACGCTGTCGATGACCGTGAGCGAGGCCGGCGACATGTACCGGACCGCGGGGCGCGCCGCCAGCATCGTGGCGTGCATGCCGAGCGCGTTGCGTTCGGCGATCTCGCCGACCGCCTCCAGGTCGCCGCGCCCCAGTGCCGCCCGCATGTCGACGAGGTCGGCCTTGCTGGACTCCGCCCACGGCTCGAACAGCGGGGAGGTGTCCATGGTGCGGCGCATCGCCGTACGGCTGGACACCTCCTTGGGGCCCGCGTTGACGACGGCGACGACCAGCGCCGGGTCGAGGCGGGCGGCGTCCACCGGTTCGGCGTACGAGCTGGCGTCCGCCTCCTCCGGGGTGCCGGTGGGTGTGCCCGCGTGCCAGACGGCGAAGCCGCCGAAGATCGACCGCGAGGCCGAGCCGGAACCGCGCCGGGCCAGCCGGGACAGGCCCCGCGCGTCCAGACCGAGCCCGTAGGCGGCGGACGCGGCGACGGCCAGCGCGGCGAACCCGCTGGCCGAGGACGCCAGACCCGCCCCGGTGGGCACCGTGTTCTCGGTGTCGACGACGGCCCGCACCGGGCTGCCCGCCCGCTCCCGCACCAGGTCCAGGAACGCCACGATGCGGCGCTCGGCCTCACCGGTCGCGGGCTGCCCGTTGAAGACGACCGTGTCCTGCTCCGCCTCGGGGGCGAGCCGGACGCGGGTGGTCGTGGGGAAGACGGACAGGGTCATCGACAGGCTGTCCGTGCGGGGCAGGAACAGCCGCTCGTCGCTCTTGCCCCAGTACTTGATGAGCGCGATGTTCGGGTGCGCGACAGCGGTGGCGGTCTCTTGTACGTCCACCAGTGCGGTCGCCTGTTTGGCCCGCACGGTCTGCTGGTCCGTTCGTTCAGCCGGCATGGTCGGCGAGCCTCCTCAGCGGTACGACCCACGTCTGGACGGCGCCGGCCTCGTGCAGTTGCCGGGCGACCTCACGGGCCTGCTCCGGCTGGGTCAGGGCGAGGACACAGCCGCCCAGACCACCGCCGGTGATCTTGGCGCCGAGGCTGCCCGCCTTCAGCGCGCCCTCGACCATCGCGTCGATCCGGTCGGTGCTCAGACCGGCGGCCCGCATCAGCTCGTGGTAGTCCGTCATCACGGTCCCGAGCCGCTCCGACTCGCCCTCGGCGAGCGCCAGTTCGGCGTCGTCGACGAGCCGGGTCGCCCGGCCCAGGAACCGCTCCTGGGCCCCGGACTCACGCTGGAACCCGGACCGCAGCAACTCCACGGCCTCCTTGGTGCTGCCGGCCGTGCCGCTGTCCGCGAGGATGAACAGGCCCTCGCAGCCCACGGCCAGATCCCGGGCCCGGCCCGCCTGGAAGCGCAGCGGGGCCGCCGCGCCGACGGCCATGGCGTCCACGCCGCTGGCCCGGCCGTGCGCCACGTTCTCGGCCGTCTGCACCAGCTCGAACGCCGTGCTGCCGTCCAGTTCGCGGTCGAAGAGGTCGGCCAGGGCCAGGACGATCGCCCGCGAGTGCGCGGCGCTGGAACCGAGCCCGCGACCGAGCGGGATGGCACCGTCGAGAATCACGTCAAGGTGCCGGGTGCCGGTGATGCCCATGCGCTCCTTGAAGGCATGGGTCAGCTGACGCAGACCGTCCGAGGCCCACGTCACCACCGCGCGGGACGCGGAACCGGTCATGGTGAAGGACAACTCGCCCTGCACCTCACCGGCCGGCGTCGACCATCCGGCACTCGCCGTGGCCGTGAGCTGCGGAATCGGCAGCGCCAGCGCCGGCGCCCCGTACACGACCGCGTGCTCTCCCAGCAGGATGGCCTTGGCATGGGCGCGGCCGATGCCCACGGAGCGAGCCCGGCGGCTTCCCGGCACTCCTTCCAATGAGGTCGGTAGTGTCAACCCACTCAGCTCCCCTTGTCGTTTCTGCTGGAAGAACGGCTGGACGAACAGGACGTGCGAAGGGCGGCGCCGGGCCGCCCGTCAACCGGTGCGGCATTCATGGGCAGGTGCGCGGACGGCGCTGCAAGGCGATCTCCGTCAGCTCGTCGATGTCGAACTCCGAGCGGCAGTTCGGCGCGCCGTAGCGGGTGATCTTCCCGCGGCTCACCCATTTACGGATGGTCGCCTCGGACACCCCCACGGCGAGCGCCGCCACATTCGTGGGGACGAGCCGGTGACGCGGCGGTTTCATCATGCGGTGACACCCTTTCGCTGCTGCTCCATGAGCCGCCTCAGGTTCAGCCATTCGTGCATTTCCCAGGAATGTCCGGCCGAGCATTCGATGCTGCCGTTACCGGTGACCCCGCCATTCAGCGCGGGCCTCATCGTTCCTTCGCAGTCGTCCATGGCGCACTTTCGGACGAGGCCGTTCACACTGCTGGGATCCGGGTCGATCGTGCCGCGCAACTCGGCGACCAGGCCCTCGATCTCGTCCACGAAATCGGCGGCCGGCGGCTGTGCCGCGAGCCACTCCAGATGCCGTGCCAGAAACCTCGACAGCTGCGGAACGGACTGCGCCGGAGCCGGGACTCCCCGCTGCTCCACGACGATCTCCGACCAGGAAACGAGAGTCTCGAGGAGGTTGTGCCGGGCGTCCAGCACCGAGATGTTCAGGTAGTCCCGCCGCGAACTGCCCGACACCTTCGTCGGGTTGGTGCGCCGGGGCATCGGCGACACATGGTGCAGGCTCTCCTGGTGCAGCCCGGGCAACGCGCGCAGATCGCGCTCCACCTGACCCAGGCAGTCGGCGCACAGCAGCGACCCGGTGCAGGCGCGCCGCTCGTGGTCATGGCTCCTGGGGCACGGGTCGGTATTCATCGAATCTCCCTCACGAGGCGGCTCGCCGTCCGCGGCCTCCGTGAAATTCCATGTGTTTTCCATGTCCCGTACCCCCGTCGATTTCCCAACTCCCGCGTGCGCGTGGGGCGCTCACGGACCATCGTTTCTTCAGGGGAACTCCAGATTCCCATCCATATCCCCGGAGAGTCGGTGCGATTCCGTCCGAAGCGGAATCGGTGACGCTTTTCGACGAACGTACCGAGGGCTGACCGAGGCCTGCTGGAGTCCCGATACAGCCCTCTTCGCGGCTCGCCAGGGAGCCAGGACAGACCTGATCAGGAGACCGGCTTCCGTTTTCTCAAGCGGGGTTCAACCCGGATCTAAGCATTGGTTGAGCGGCTGCCCCGACCGTTGCGGAGAAAGGAGGCGCTGTGGACGGTACGCATGCAGGCGAACGCGCAGTAAGCGTCGGACTCACCGCAAGGCCGCGCACATCGGTGGCCGGTCCGAGGGTTCCGGGGGACCCGGTCCCGGCCGGCCGCCTGGACCAGCGCGACCCTGTCCTGCCCGTCGAGAGCGGAGGTACCGGTCACTTGAAGGTCTGTCTCGTCGGAGCCGGGCCGCGTGGCCTTTCCGTACTGGAACGGCTCTGCGCCCAGGAGCGGAAGTCGCCGCGCTGGGACGCCGTCACCGTCCACGTCGTCGACCCGGACCCACCGGGCGCGGGACGGGTGTGGCGCCCGACGCAGTCCCGGCACCTGCTGATGAACACCGTCGCCTCGCAGGTCACGGTCTACACCGACGCCAGCGTCCGCATCGACGGCCCGCTGGACGAGGGGCCGAGCCTGTACGAATGGGCCAAGGCCCTGGCCTCCAGCACCCTGGAGCCCGGCGCGGAGTGCGGCTACGACGAGGCCGCCCTCGCCGAGGCCGGCCGCCTCGGCCCCGACAGCTACCCCACCCGGGCCCTCTACGGCTCCTATCTCACCTGGGCGTTCCAGCAGGTCGTCGCCGACGCCGCCGCCCATGTGACGGTGCTGACGCACCCGGTGCGCGCCGTCGCCCTTGAGGACGAGACCGTCCGGACCGGCCCGCAGACCGTCGTCCTGGAGGACGGCACCCGGCTCACCGGCCTGTCCGCCGTCGTCCTCGCCCAGGGCCATGTGCCGGTCCGGCTCTCCGACACGGAAGCCGGGCTGTCGGCCTACGCCGAACACAACGGCCTGATCTACCTCGCCCCCTCCAACCCGGCCGACGTCGACCTGTCCGGCATCGGCCCCGGCGAACCCGTACTGCTGCGCGGACTCGGGCTCAACTTCTTCGACTACCTCGCCCTGTTCACCTACGGCAGGGGCGGCGTCTTCACCCGCGTCGACGGCCGCCTGGTCTACCGGCCCTCCGGCCGCGAACCCCGGCTGTACGCCGGCTCCCGGCGCGGCGTGCCCTACCAGGCGCGCGGCGAGAACGAGAAGGGCGCCCACGGCCGCCACCACCCCCGGCTGCTGACCACCGGCTACATCGCCGAGCTGCGCGCCCGCGCCCCGCACAGCGGCGCCATCGACTTCGCCGCCGACCTGTGGCCGCTGGTGTCCAAGGAGGTGTGCGGCGTCTACTACGCGGCACTGCTCACCGCACGCGGCGAGGCAACGGCCGCCGTCGACACCTTCGTCGAGGCCTATCTGCACGCCGAACCCGGCCCCGAGGAGGACCACCTCCTCGACGCCACCGGGATCGCGGCCGCCGAACGCTGGGACTGGGAGCGCGTCGCCCGCCCCTACGGCGACCGTGTCTTCACCGACCGGTCCGCCTTCCGGGCCTGGCTGCGCGGGCACCTCGACGACGATGTGCGCCTGGCCCGCCAGGGCAACGTCAGCGGACCCGTCAAGGCCGCCCTCGACGTCCTGCGGGACTTGCGCAATGAACTGCGGCTCGCCGTCGACCACGCGGGCCTGACCGCCGAGTCCCACCGGGACCACCTCGACGGCTGGTACACCCCACTCAACGCCTATCTCTCCATCGGCCCGCCCGCCTCCCGCATCGAGGAGATGGCCGCGCTCATGGACGCCGGCATCCTCGACGTGACCGGCCCCGGCCTGCGTGTCACCGCCGACGCGGACGACCCGCTGGGCCCCTGCTTCACCGCCACGTCGACCGCGATACCGGACGTGTCGATCCGGGCCACCGTCCTCATCGAGGCACGGCTGCCCGAGATCGACCTGCGGCGCACCGCGGACCCGCTGATGAGCCGGCTGCTGGACACCGGCCAGTGTCAGTCGTTCCGTGTCCCCGGCCCCGGTGGAGCCTATGAGACCGGCGGCCTGGCGGTGTCCGAGCGGCCCTACCACCTCCTCGACGCCCAAGGCACCCCGCACCCACGGCGGTTCGCCTACGGCGTGCCCACCGAGTCGGTGCACTGGGTGACCGCCGCGGGCATCCGGCCGGGCGTCGGCTCGGTCACCCTGGAGGACTCGGACGCCATCGCGGCAGCCGTCCTGGCCCAGCCCGAACTGCCCGCGCACACAGGGGAGTCAGCCACGGTGACCCTGGCCTCCGCACCTCACACAAAGGCGATCGCATGACGCCCCCCTATGAGACCTCACGCGCGCACACCCTCTCCGCCCACCTGGACGCGGGGCTCCTCTCCCCGGTCCGGGCGGGCACCGAGGCCGAGGCGGCCGTCGGGGACGGCGCCTGGCTACAGGCGATGCTCGACGCGGAGGCGGGCCTGGCCCGCGCCCAGGCCCGCTGCGGCACCGTCCCCGCCCAGGCCGCCGCGGCCATCACCGCCGCGGCCCGCGCCGACCTGCTCGACGTACGCGAACTCGCCCTGGCCGCGCGGGAGACCGCGAACCCGGTCGTGGGCCTGGTCAAGGCGCTCACCGCGGTCGTCGCCGAACACTCCCCGCAGGCCGCGGAGTACGTGCACCGCGGCTCCACCAGCCAGGACGTCTTCGACACCGGCGCGATGCTGGTGGCCCAACGGGCACTGCGGCTGATCGTCCGCGATCTGCGGTCGGTCGCCGACGCCCTGGGCCGCCTCGCCGCCGCCCACCGGGACACGGTGACCGCGGGCCGCACCCTGGCCCTGCACGCCGTACCCACCACCTTCGGGCTCAAGGCGGCCGGCTGGCGGCAACTGGTCCTCGACTCCGTCGAGCGCCTGGAACGGATCGAGCTGCCGGTCGCGCTGGGTGGCGCGGCCGGCACCCTCGCCGGCTACCTCCAGTACGCCGGTGAGGGCGCCGACCCCGCGACGCTGCTCGACGAACTCGGCGCCGCCTTCGCCGACGAGACCGGTCTGGCCGTACCCGCCCTGCCCTGGCACGCCCTGCGCACCCCGGTCGCCGACCTCGGCGCGGCGCTCGCCCACACCACTGGCGCCCTCGGCAAGATCGCCGCCGATGTGCTGATCCTGACCCGCACCGAGGTCGGCGAGGTCGCCGAACCCGCGGTCACCGGACGCGGCGTCTCCTCGGCGATGCCGCACAAACGCAACCCCGTGCTCGCCACCCTGATCCGCTCGGCCGCGCTCCAAGTCCCCGCGCTGGCCACCGTATTGCTCCAGGCCCTGCCCACCGAGGACGAACGGTCGGCCGGGATGTGGCACGCGGAATGGCAGCCCCTGCGCGAGGCCCTGCGGTTGACCGGAGGCGCCGCGCACACGGCCGTCGAACTCGCCCGCGGGCTCATGGTGCGCCCGGAGCGGATGCGGGCCAACCTCGCTGCGACCGGCGGACAGCTCGTCTCCGAACGCGTCTCGGCCGTCCTCGCGCCGCGCCTGGGCAAGACGGCGGCGAAGGAACTGCTCACCCAGGCCTCGATGCTGGCCTCCCGCACCGGCCTTCCCCTGGCCGATGTCCTGGCCGACCTGCCCCAGCTCGCCGGCCTCCTCACCCGGGAGGAGGCGACCGCCCTCCTCGACCCGGCCGGCTACACCGGCCTCGCCGGCCCCCTCGTGGACCGGGCCCTGACGACCCCGGCCCACGCCCCGACCCCGTCGCCCTGACGGCGGGAACGAGATGGTGCGTACGGCGCGGGCGACGCCGTACGCACCATCGGTGCACCGCGATATCAGCGTCCCGCCTCAAGCCCCCCTTGAATGCGACTTGAGCCGCCGTCGAACCTGGTCGCGTCGGCTCCCGCGCGGCGCATGATGCAAACACAACGCACAGGGGAGGCGGCCGAGTTGAGTCTGGACGCGCGTGTTGTCGACAGGGGCGGCGGCCACGGCCACGCCGTGGTGATCGGCTCCGGCCTCGCCGGGCTCACCGCGGCGCGGGCACTGGCGAACCTCATGGACCGGGTCACCCTCATCGAACGCGACTGGCTGCCCCGCGGCCCCGGCCGCCGCCGGGGTGTGCCCCAGGCACGCCACACCCACACCCTGACCACCACCGCCCACGAAGGCCTGGAGCGGCTGTTCCCCGGTGTCCGCCACGAGCTCGTGCGGGCCGGCGCGGTCCGTGTCCGCGTCCCCGCCGACCTGCTGACACTCGGCCCGGCCGGCTGGCTGCCCCGCTTCGACACGGGCCTGTCCCGGCTCAGCGCTGGCCGCGACCTGATCGACGCGGTGGTACGGGACCGGGTGCGCGCCGACCCCAAGGTGACCTTCCTGCCCGACCAGGAGGCCGTCGCCCTTGAGGCCGGCCCCCAGGACACCGTCGCCGGCGTGTGGGTCCGCGCCCGGGACCGGCGCTCACCGGACGGCTTCGCACCCCGGCGGCTGCTGTCCGCCGAGTTCGTGGTGGACGCCTCCGGCCGCGGCTCCCGCGTCCCCGAGTGGCTCACCGAACTCGGCTACGAACCACCGCGCGAGACCGTGTCGGCCGCCGCGACGACCCACGCCACCACCCTCTACGCCCCACCCGTCGGCCATGTCGCCGACTTCGAGGGCGTGCTGCTCATGCCCGCACCCGGCGACCCCCGCCGGGCCGTGCTCAGCCCCGTCGAGGGCGGCCGCTGGTCGGTCACGATCAGCACCGGCGACAGCAGCGCCCCGCCCACCGACCACGCCGAACTCCTCGACGCTGCCGGTTCGCTGCGCGACCCGCTGCTGCGCGACCTCATCGCCAACGCCACCCCGCTCGGCCCCGTCTACACCTGCCGCACCCGCAGCAGCCGACGGCACTACGAGCAACTGCGCCGGTTCCCCGACCAGTTACTCGTCGTCGGTGACGCCCTCGCCACCCTCGACCCGGCCCACGGCCAGGGCATGACCCTCGCCGTGGAGTGCGCCCTCGTCCTGGAGCAGGTGCTCACCGCACACGGCACCGCCGTCGGGATCAGCCGCCGGCTGCGCCGCGCGCTGGCCCACCGCCTCGCCCCCGCCTGGCGGCCGGCCACCGGCCCGCTCGATCCGCCGGACGGCCCGCGCGCCCGGCTCGGCAGCCGGTACGGCTCCCGGCTCGCCGTCGCCGCGACCACCGACCGGCAGGCCGCGACCGAACTGCTCACCGCGCACGAGACCCTCGCCCCACCCGCCGCCCGCGCCCTGTGGGCCACACTGCGCCCCCGGAGCGAGACCGCCGCACCGCCGCCGCCCACCGCCACCCACGGCCCCGACGCCCGCCGACGCCGCCCCGCCGCCCCGACGGCACCCGTCATCGGCGTCGCCACCGGCTCCGTACGGCCCCGGCCCACCGGCTCCTCCGCCCACTGGCCCGCCGTGGCCCCGGCGGGAGAGCGGCGGCGACCGTGAACTGGGCCTGGATTCAAGCCACTTGGCGCGTTCAATGCCGTCGCGGACGACATCGCGCACTCATACGCTCGGCCTCATGACTGAGGTGACTGAGGCGGAGCAACCAGCCGACCACGCAGAGCACTTGCGGCCACAGATCCGTCAACTCTCTCAAGGATCCCTTGAGTTGCCACTTGAGTATCACTTGAGCGCGGTTGTTCGCCCTTGCCGCGCGTCGATAGCGTTTCACCAGCTCCAGGGCACGGGCCCGCTTGCGCCGCGGCAGGCCACCTCCATGAACGGCCGGTCGCCGGCCGTACCGGGTGTGCCTGTGACGGCCGAGCGGCGACGGGAGGGCGCGCGGGTATGAGCACGACCGAGAGGGCGCCACACAGTGTGCGCACCACACCAGCCAAGGGCGAACGGATAGCCGACTGGGCAGACGGGCGGCTCGGGATCTACAGCCTCCGGTTCCTGCTCCGCAAGGTGTTTCCCGACCACTGGTCGTTCATGTTCGGTGAGATCGCGCTCTACAGCTTCATCGTGCTGATCCTCACCGGCGCCTGGCTCACCATGTTCTTCGACCCGAGCATGAGCGAGACCGTCTACCACGGGTCGTACGTCCCGCTCCAGGGCATCCCGATGTCCCAGGCGTACGCCTCCACCCTCGACATCAGCTACGAGATCCGCGGCGGCCTGTTCATCCGGCAGCTGCACCACTGGTCGGCCCTGATCATGATCGCCGCGCTGTGCGCACACACACTGCGGCACTTCCTGACCGGCTCGTTCCGCAAGCCCCGCGAGCTGAACTGGCTGATCGGCTTCATCATCCTGGTCCTGGTCACCCTGGAAGGCTTCGTCGGCTACTCACTCCCCGACGACCTGCTCTCCGGCACCGGCCTGCGCATCGCCGAAGGCGTCACGCTCGCCATCCCGGTGGTCGGCACCTATCTGACGCTGTTCCTGTTCGGCGGCGAATACCCGGGAACCGACATCATCCCGCGGTTCTACAGCATCCACATCCTGCTGATCCCGGGCATCGTGCTGGCGCTCACCGCGGCCCACCTGATCCTGGTCTTCTACCACAAGCACACCCAGTTCCGAGGCCCCGGCCGCACCGAGAACAACGTCGTCGGCCAGCCCCTGATGCCGCACTACACGGCCAAGGCGGGCGGGTTCTTCTTCCTCGTCTCCGGTGTGCTCGCGCTGCTGGCGGGCATCGCCCAGATCAACCCGATCTGGACCTACGGCCCCTACCGCGCCGACCAGATCTCCCAGGGCTCCCAGCCCGACTGGTACATGGGCTTCCTCGAAGGCGCCCTACGTGCCATGCCCGCCTGGGAGTTCGTGCTGCCCGGCGGCTACACCGTCAACATGGGCGTCCTGCTGCCGGCGGTCATCCTGCCCACCGTCATGATCAAGGTCTTCGCCGCGTGGCCGTTCCTGGAAGCCTGGATCACCGGCGACAAACGGGAACACCACCTGCTGGACCGGCCCCGCGAACAGCCCACCCGCACCGCGTTCGGCCTCGCCTTCGTCAGCTTCTACCTGGTGCTGTTCTTCGGCGGCGCCAACGACGTCCTGGCCGAGCACTTCCATCTGTCCCTGAACCAGATCACCTGGGCGGTACGGATCGGCCTCTTCGCCGTCCCGGCACTGACGTACATCATCACCAGGCGGATCTGCCTCGGCCTCCAGCGCCGCGACCGCGACAAGCTGCTCCACGGCCGTGAGACCGGGCGCATCAAGCGGCTGCCGCACGGCGAGTTCGTCGAGGTCCACGAGCGGCTCGACCGCGAGACCGAGTACACCCTGCTGTCCCGGGAGATGCCCGAGATCCTGCCGGCTCCCGAGGCCACCGACGCCGACGGCGTGCCCAACCCCAACGTCCGCGAGGAGAAGCGGCGCCATCTGCTCAGCCGCTGGCTGTTCGGCGGCCAGATCGCCAAGCCGACCCGCGAGGAGATGCGGCACGCCCTGGAACACCTCGACCCCGACCACGCCCCCTCACCCAACGGTCACGCCGCCCTGGAAGAGCGCGACCAGGACCGGCACCAGAACCAACAGGTCCACTGACCCGGCGCACGAGCGGAGCACCGGGTCGGTACGAGATGGCGGCGCGGGTGATCAGGGGACGGATCACCCGCGCCGCCGCTGTTTTCCCGCCCTTGTCCTCCGGCCGCCGTGCCGGAGCATCCACGGAGGCCCGATGAGCCGAACGCCGCGGCACCGGGACGAGCCCCGGGCCGAGTCCATCACCCGGGCCCGCCCCGGCCTGTCCCAGGACCTGCGCGGCCGTCAGCGCCGCTACGTCACCGCCATGCTGGTGCGCACCGCGTGCGTCGTCGTGATGGCACTCACCTGGAACCGCTGGCCGGCCGTCGCGGTCTGCGCCCTGGCCGGCGGGGTCCTCATCCCGTACGTCGCGGTCGTCGCCGCGCAGGCCGGCTGGCGCCAGCAGCGGGGCGTACGGCCCGAACTGGTCCGCCCCGTCACCGAACCCGCGCCCCGGGTCGTCCTCGAACCCACCCTGGTCCTGCCACCGGAACAGAACACGGCGGCCTGAGCCCCGACACACGAAAAGCGCCGGGCCGGACACCTTCAGGAAGGTGTCCGGCCCGGCGCATGCCCGGGTCGCAACCGCTCAGCGTGCCCGGTCGGCCTCGCGGAGGATCGCGCAGGCCTCGGCCACCGGATCGGCATGCCCACCGGGGTGCACGACCAGATGGAGACGCTGCGCCCGCCCGTCCTGGACGTCGAGCACCAGCGCGTGCAGCACGGTGCCGTCCCGGTCGCGGAAGACCCAGCCGGCCCGGTCGCCCACCAGGGACTCGTCCAGGGTGATGCCCACCCGCCCGAGCGGCGGCACGATCGCCGCGAGTATCCGCGCCACGTTCTCGGCACCCGCCACACACGTGGGCCACGGCAGCGGTTCACGCCCCCCGTCGCTGACCGTCGCGACCGCGGCGAGCAGCTGACGGCAGGCCTCCTCGGAACACCCGAGGGCCGCCGCGATCCGCTCGTCACCGCACCCGAACGCCTCCCGCAGCACGAACACCGCGCGCTCCAGCGGGGACAGCCGCTCCAGCACCATCAGCGCCGACAGCGACAGCGAGTCCGCCAGCTCCGCCGGCCGGTCCGGGTCCGCCAGCCCGCTGTCGGCGAGCAACGGCCCGACGACCTCGCCGCGCGCCACACGCGCCGACTGAAGGGACCTGACCGCGATCCGGGTGACCTCGGCCGCCAGATGCCCCTCGACGGAGGCGGGCTCGGCCGGCGCGGCCATCCAGCGCAGCCAGGCCGCCTGCACCGCGTACTGGGCGGCACGTGTGTCGCCCAGGATCCGGTAGGCGATCGCGTACAGCAGGGGCCGCAGCTTCGTGAACTCGTCGGCTCTGCGCACAGCGGCTCCTCGGCAATGGCCCCGGGGGGGCGTGCCCGCCGTCAGGGGGGAGCGACGGACGGGCACGCCTCGGGGGAGGGGGGATCCCAGCCCACTGTAAGAGCCGCCGACCGCCGATTTCTCTACCGGCAGCGGAAGTTCGAGTTCAAATGCAGTGAGGATCCACTGTCGGAGGGCGTACGGCATTCGTGTCAATGGGACTCGACCGCATTTCAAGGGAATCCACCAATACTCGGGATTCAAACTCCAATGGCACTCAGGGAAGTTGACGCAATGACGAGCACTCGAACCAGCCCCGTTCAGGCCGTCGAGGACGCGCTCCGCCGGTTCTTCGCCGACCGCAGGGACGAGGCCGCGGCGATCGGCCCGGCCTGCGTCGACGCGGTCACCGAGCTGGAGACGTATGTACTGCGCGGCGGCAAGCGCGTCCGCCCGACCTTCGCCTGGCTCGGCTGGCTCGGCGCCGGAGGCGACGAGAACGCCGACGGCACGGCGGGCGGTGCCACGGCCGCGTCGGTGGCCCGTGTCGGCGCCGCCCTGGAGCTGTTCCACGCCGCCGCCCTGATCCACGACGACGTCGTCGATGCCGCCCCCACCCGCCGCGGCGCGCCCGCCGCCCACGTGATGTTCGCGGGCCTGCACCGGGACCGCTGCTGGAACGGCGACGCGGAACTCTTCGGCACGGGCGCCGCGATCCTGACCGGAGACCTCGCCCAGGGCTGGGCCGAGGACCTCGTCCACACCTCCGGGCTGCCAGCACCGGCGCTGGCCCGGGTCGTCCCGGTCTGGTCGGCCCTGCGCACCGAGGTGCTGTGCGGCCAGCTGCTCGACGTCACGGCCGAGGCGGCGGGCGAGGAGGACATCGACACGCCCCAGCGCGTCAACCAGTACAAGACGGCCTCGTACACGGTGGAACGCCCGCTGCACATCGGCGCCGCCATCGCCGGCGCGGACGCCGAACTCATCGCCGCCTACCGCGCGTTCGGAAGCGACATCGGCATCGCCTTCCAGCTGCGCGACGACCTGCTCGGTGTGTTCGGCACCCCCGAGGAGACCGGCAAGCCGTCCGGCGGCGACCTCATCCAGGGCAAGCGCACCGTGCTGTTCGCGGCGGCGCTGAAGTACGCCGACCAGCGCGACCCGGACGCCGCGAAGTTCCTCCGCACGAAGATCGGTACCCCGATCACCGACGACGAGCTCACCGCGATGCGCGCCGTCATCACCGACGTCGGCGCGGTGGACCACGTGGAGCGCGACATCACCCGGCGCACCGAGCGCGCGCTCGCCGCACTGCGGTCGAGCAGCGCCACCGACTACGCGAAGGACGAACTGACCGCGATGGCGATCAGCGCCACCCAGCGGACGTCGTAATCCTTGGAAATTGCTCAACTCCCGCTCTATAAAAGCCCCTTGGGTGACTCAGGTCACCTCAAGGGGCTCTTGGTTTTCGCATTAGATGCGTGTCACAATTTTTGCACGTCCTCCCTGCCCAAATTCGCATCCGCGGCAGTGAGTTGACGTCCTGTCCGCCGGTTCGTAGAGGCACAAGCTGCCCTCCCGGCCCAGCTCCCCTTTCGACACCGTATTTCGATCTGTGGAGAACGCATGCCCATGAGCAGGTTGCGCTGGCTCACCGCGGGGGAGTCCCACGGTCCCGCGCTCGTCGCGACACTGGAGGGCCTTCCCGCCGGCGTGCCGATCACCACGGAGATGGTGGCGGACCACCTGGCCAGACGCCGCCTCGGCCACGGCCGCGGCGCGCGCATGAAGTTCGAGCGCGACGAAGTGACGTTCCTCGGCGGCGTCCGGCACGGCCTCACCCTCGGCTCGCCGGTCGCCGTCATGGTGGGCAACACCGAGTGGCCCAAGTGGCAGCAGGTCATGTCGGCCGACCCCGTCGACCCGGAGATCCTGGCCAGGCTCGCTCGAAACGCGCCCCTGACCCGCCCGCGTCCCGGTCATGCCGACCTCGCGGGGATGCAGAAGTACGGCTTTGACGAGGCTCGGCCCATCCTGGAGCGTGCCTCGGCGCGTGAGACGGCGGCGCGGGTGGCGCTGGGCGCGGTCGCCCGGTCGTACCTGAAGGAGACGGCCGGGATCGAGATCGTCAGCCATGTCATCGAGCTGTGTTCGGTGAAGGCGCCGCAGGGTGTGTACCCGACCCCGGCCGATGTGGAGAAGCTGGACGCCGATCCGCTGCGCTGCCTGGACGCGGACACGTCGAAGGCGATGGTGGCGGAGGTCGACCAGGCCCACAAGGACGGCGACACCCTCGGCGGTGTCGTCGAGGTCCTGGCCTACGGCGTCCCGGTCGGCCTCGGCTCACACGTCCACTGGGACCGCAAGCTGGACGCCCGCCTCGCCGGTGCGCTCATGGGCATCCAGGCCATCAAGGGTGTCGAGATCGGCGACGGCTTCGAGCTCGCGCGCGTGCCCGGCTCCAAGGCGCACGACGAGATCGTCAACACGCCCGAGGGCATCCGCCGCGTCTCCGGCCGCTCCGGCGGCACCGAGGGCGGCCTGACCACCGGCGAACTGCTGCGCGTGCGCGCCGCGATGAAGCCCATCGCCACCGTGCCCCGCGCCCTCCAGACCATCGACGTCACCACCGGCGAGGCCGCCCCCGCCAACCACCAGCGCTCCGACGTCTCCGCGGTCCCGGCCGCCGGGATCGTCGCCGAGGCGATGGTCGCGCTCGTCCTCGCCGACGCGGTCGCCGAGAAGTTCGGCGGCGACAACGTCGTCGAGACCCGCCGCAACGTCCAGTCCTACCTCGACCACCTGCACATCAGCTGAACGTTCCCCGCTGCCGCACCTTCTCCGCAGCTCCCGCAACCACCTTTTCCGCGCACACAAACAGGGGTTGACCGTGTCCGAATCCGTAGGCACCAAGGCGGCATCCGCCGAATTCACCGACGCGTCGGAGGTGCGGAGCCACAACCGCGCCATCGTCGAGCAGTACATGAAGACCCTCGGGCAGGACCGGCTGCGCCGGCACGAGCTGTTCACCGAGGACGGTGTCGGCGGACTGTGGACCACCGACACCGGCTCACCCGTCGCCACCCACGGCCGCGACCGGCTCGGTGAGCACGCCGTGTGGTCCCTGAAGTGCTTCCCGGACTGGGAGTGGTACAACGTCCGGATCTTCGAGACGGACGACCCCAACCACTTCTGGGTCGAGTGCGACGGCCGCGGCAAGATCCGCTTCGGGGACTACCCCGAGGGCCTCTACGAGAACCACTTCCTGCATTCCTTCGAGTTCGAGGACGGGAAGATCAAGCGCCAGCGCGAGTTCATGAACCCGTTCCAGCAGCTGCGCGCCCTCGGCATTCCGGTCCCCGAGATCAAGCGCACCGGAATCCCCACCTGATGACGCCCCCTGGCACGAACGACCACCCCGCTGGATCGGAGATCGGCATGAACGAAGTCGTGAAGGACGTCACCCGGGACATCCGTGTCCGCGAGGCGTTGCAGCAGCCCGAGTGGAGCGACCTGCTCCAGCTGAGCCGGGTCGGCGAGGCACTCACCTCCCGCCCCACCCTCGTACAGCCCGACGACGTGGCCACCATGCGCACCCTGCTCGGCAAGGTCGCGGCCGGCGAGGCCCTGGTCGTGCAGTCCGGGGACTGCGCCGAGGACCCGCAGGACTGCACCCCCGAGCACGTCGCCCGCAAGGTCGCCGTCCTCGACCTGCTCGCCGGGGCCCTCGGCCTGATCACCGGCAAGCCCGTCCTGCGCGCCGGGCGTATCGCGGGCCAGTTCGCCAAGCCCCGCTCCAAGCCCACCGAGGTCATCGACGGCGTCGAACTCCCCTCGTTCCGTGGGCACATGGTCAACGCCCCCGAGGCGGACGCCGAGAGCCGGCGCGCCGACCCGCTGCGCATCCTCACCGGCTACATGGCCGCCAGCGACGTCGTCGACCACCTCGGCTGGCGTGAGCGCGGCGCGGGCCGCGACGTCGTCAACCCCCGCGTGTGGACCAGCCACGAGGCGCTGCTCCTCGACTACGAGGTGCCCATGCTCCGCGTGGACGAGCAGGGCCGGCTGTTCCTCGGCTCGACCCACTGGCCGTGGATCGGCGAGCGCACCCGTCAGGTCGACGGCGCCCACGTCGCCATGCTCGCCCAGGTCAGCAACCCGGTCGCCTGCAAGGTCGGTCCCTCCATGGAGCCCGAGGAGCTGCTGGCGCTGTGCGAGCGGCTCGACCCGTGGCGCGACCCGGGCAAGCTCACCCTGATCGCGCGGATGGGCGCCGGCAACGTCGCCGACCGGCTGCCGCGCCTGGTCGAGGCCGTGCGCGAGGCCGGCCACCCGGCGATCTGGCTGACCGACCCGGTGCACGGCAACACTGTCAACGCGCCCAGCGGCCACAAGACCCGCCTGGTGGAGACCGTTGCCCTGGAGGTCTCCCGCTTCGTCACCGCCGTACGCGACGCCGGTGGTGTCGCCGGCGGACTGCACCTGGAGACCACGCCCGACGACGTCACCGAGTGCGCCTACAACAAGGACGACCTCCACACCGTCGGCGGCGAGCGCTACACCTCCTTCTGCGACCCCCGCCTCACCGCGCGGCAGGCCATGTCCGTCGTCGAGTCCTGGACCGCCTGAGACCCCACGCACCCAGCAGGAACAGGAGCCGAAGCCATGACCGGCATACCTCCCATCTCCGCGTACCCGCTGCCCGCCCAGGGCGACCTGCCGCCGGCCGCCGTCACCTGGAAGGCCGACCCCACCCGGGCCGTCCTCCTCGTCCACGACATGCAGCGGTACTTCCTCGAACCGTTCCCCGACAGCCTCCGCGACGACCTGATACGCGGCGCGGCGCAGCTGCGCGAGCGCTGCGCCGCCCTCGGTGTCCCCGTCGCCTACACCGCCCAGCCCGGCGGCATGACCGACGAACAGCGCGGTCTGCTCAAGGACTTCTGGGGCCCCGGCATGCGCACCACGCCCGAGGACCGCCAGGTCGTCGACGCCCTCGCCCCGGCCGCCGACGACTGGCTGCTCACCAAGTGGCGCTACAGCGCCTTCTTCAAGACCGAACTGCTCCAGCGGATGCGGGCCGCCGGCCGCGACCAGCTCATCCTGTGCGGGGTCTACGCCCACGTGGGAGTCCTCGCCACCGCCGTCGAGGCCTACACCAACGACATCCAGCCGTTCTTCGTCGCGGACGCCACAGCGGACTTCTCCCAGGAGTACCACCGCTCGGCTCTCACCTACGCCGCCGAGCGCTGCGCCCGCGTCCTCACCGCGAAAGAGGTGTTCGCATGACGTACGGCGATCTGCTCGACCAGGCGCTGAACGGGCCCGCCCAGCAGCCGTACGCGCTGCTGCACCGCCCCGGCGCCACCGGTCCCGACGTCGTCGAGGTCCTGACGGGCGAGGTCTCCCTGCCCGCCGCCCTCGCCGACATCGACCTGCCGGACAGCACACGGGACGGCGCCCACCACGAGGTCCTCGTCGTCCTGCCCTACCGGCAGCTCACCGAACGGGGCTTCGCCTGCTCCGACGACGGCACCCCGCTCGTCGCCATGGCCGTCACCGGCCAGCAGCGGCTGCCCCTCGACGAGACCCTGGCCCGCATCCCGGACGTGCCGACCACCCTGTCCGGCGGTGACTTCGACGTCGACGACGCCGCCTACGAGGACGTCGTACGCCGCATCGTCAAGGAGATGATCGGCACCGGCGAGGGCGCCAACTTCGTCATCAAGCGCACCTTCGTCGCCGACATCACCGACTACGGCCCGCGCAGCGCCCCCGCCCTGTTCCGCCGGCTCCTCACCCGCGAGTCGGGCGCCCACTGGACGTTCCTCATCCACACCGGCACCCGCATCCTCGTCGGCGCCTCCCCGGAACGGCACGTCAGCCTCCAGGGCGGCACCGCCGTCATGAACCCCATCAGCGGCACCTACCGCTACCCCTCGTCCGGGCCCACCCTCTCCGGCGTCCTTCAGTTCCTCGGCGACCGCAAGGAGACCGACGAGCTGTACATGGTCCTCGACGAGGAACTCAAGATGATGGCCCGGATCTGCCCCGGCGGCGGCCGGGTCGTCGGCCCGTACCTGAAGGAAATGGCGAAGGTCGCGCACACCGAGTACTTCATCGAGGGCCGTACCGACCGCGACGTCCGCGACATCCTGCACGAGACGATGTTCGCGCCCACCGTCACCGGCAGCCCGCTGGAGAGCGCCTGCCGCACCATCACCCAGTACGAGCCCGGTGGCCGCGCCTACTACAGCGGCGCCGCGGCCCTGATCGGGCGGGACGCGGACGGCGAGCGGGTCATGGACTCCGCGATCCTCATCCGCACCGCCGACATCAGCGCCGAAGGCCGCATCGGCATCGGCGTCGGCGCCACCATCGTGCGCCACTCCGACCCCGCCTCCGAGGCCGCCGAGACCCGCGCCAAGGCCGCCGCCCTGGTCTCCGCCTTCGGCGGCGCGGCGGAGACCGAGCGCTTCGCCGACCACCCCGTGGTCCGTGAGGCCCTCGGCCAGCGCAACACCTCCATCGCCGACTTCTGGCTCACCGACGCCGAAGCCCGCGAGGCGGCCCGCCCCGAACTCGCCGGACGCAGTGTCCTCGTCATCGACGCCGAGGACACCTTCACCTCCATGCTGGACCAGCAACTGCGGTCCCTGGGCCTGCGGGTGACCGTCAGCCGCTTCGACGAGCCCTACTCCTTCGACGGCCACGACCTGGTCGTCATGGGCCCGGGCCCCGGCGACCCGCAGGAACTCGCCCACCCCAAGATGGCCCACCTGCACGCGGCCGTCGACACCCTGCTGCGCGAGGGACGCCCCTTCCTCGCCGTCTGCCTCAGCCACCAGGTCCTCGGCCTGCGCCTCGGGCTGCCGCTGCGCCGCAGGGACACACCCAACCAGGGTGTGCAGAAGGCGATCGACCTGTTCGGCGGCCCCGAACGCGTCGGCTTCTACAACACGTTCGCCCTGCTCGCCGACCACGACGAGTTCCACGCGGACGGCATCGGCCCCGTCCGGGTGAGCCGCGACGCGGCCACCGGCGAGGTGCACGCGCTGAGCGGCCCCGGCTTCGCCTCCATGCAATTCCACCCGGAATCCGTGCTCACCCGAGAGGGACCGCGCATCGTGGGGACGCGCCTGGCCGCTCTGCTCACCCCGGCGAAGGCCGCCCACGGGGCCTGAAAACCCCGAGGCGACCGCACCCGAACGGCCGGGCCGGCGCCCTCCCCCGAGCGCCGGCCCGGCACCGCCGACACCCCATCGGCAGCTGCCGACACACCCATCGGCACCCGCCGACACCAGAACCACTGGGAGACCAGATGCATACGTACGTCGTCGTCGACGCGTTCGCGCGCGAACCCCTCACCGGCAACCCGGTGGCGGTGTTCTTCGGGGCCGACGACCTGACCGGCGAGCAGATGCAGCGCATCGCCCGGGAGATGAACCTGTCGGAGACCACCTTCGTGCTCCGCCCCCGCCAGGACGACACCGACGCCCATGTGCGGATCTTCACCCCGGTCAACGAACTGCCCTTCGCCGGCCACCCGTTGCTCGGCACGGCCATCGCCCTCGGTGCCCGCACCGACGCCGACCAGCTGCGCATCGAGACCGCCATGGGTGTCGTACCGTTCACCCTCGAACGCGCCGACGGCAAGGTCGTCGCCACGAGCATGCGGCAGCCGGTGCCCGTCTGGGAGCCCTTCGACCGCACCGACGAACTCCTCGAGGCCCTCGGCGTCCACGACTCCATCCTCCCGGTGGACATCTACCGCAACGGCCCCCGGCACGTCCTCGTCGGCTTCGAGAGCGTCGAAGCCCTCTCGAAGGTCGACCCCGACCACCGCGCCCTCGCCCGCTTCCCCGACATGGCGACCAACTGCTATGCCGGAGAAGGCAGTTCCTGGCGCAACCGCATGTTCTCGCCCGCCTACGGCGTCGTCGAGGACGCGGCCACCGGCTCCGCCGCGGGCCCCATCGCCATCCATCTCGCCCGGCACGGCCTCATCGAGTACGGGCAACGCATTCAGATCACCCAGGGCGTCGAGATCGGCCGCCCCTCACCCATGGGCGCGCTCGCCCACGGCAAGGGCGACCACGTCACCTCCGTCGACGTCTCGGGCCCCGGAGTGGTCACCATCGAAGGGGTGCTCCATGTCTGACCTGTCCCAGCTCACCGCCACCAACGGCATGGCGGTGACCACCCGCGGCGGCTCCAGCCGCTCCGAGACCCTCACCGGCAACCTCCACGTGCCCTTCCCCGAGTTCATCGCACCCCCCGCCGAACCCATGGGGCTGCTGTCGGCATGGCTGGAGTCCGCCGTCACCCACAACGTCCGCGAGCCCCGCGCCATGGCCCTCGCCACCGCCGACGCCCGTGGCCGCGCCTCCTCGCGCATCGTCGCCCTCACCAAGGTGACGGACACCGGCATCGTGTTCATCACCCACTCCGACAGCCGCAAGGGCCGCGACCTCGCCGAGAACCCCTGGGCGTCCGGCGTCCTGTACTGGCGCGAGACCACCCAGCAGATCACCCTCGCCGGCCCGGTCACCCAGCTCTCCGAGGCCGAGTCCGAGTCCCTGTGGTTCGCGCGGGCCGTCTTCACCCACGCCATGACGACCGTCTCCCGGCAGAGCAAGCCCCTCGACGACCTGGAGCACTTCGCCCGGCTGCGCTCCGAGGCCCTCGACCTGGGCGAGCCGCAGCGCCCGCTGCCCCGGCCCGCCACGTTCGTCGGCTACCGCCTCGATCCCGCCAGCATCGAGTTCTGGGGCAACGGCGTCGACCGCCTCCACGAACGCCTCCACTACGAGCGCACGGACGCCGGCTGGCAGTTCAGCCGGCTCCAGCCCTGAGCCCCGGGAGCCATCATCACTACGTCCACCACACCGGTGTTCACCGACCACCACGACCTGCGCGCCCGCAACCGCGAGGCCGTCGAGCAGTACATGCGCACCGGCCCCGAGGCCCGGCTCATCCGGTACACCCTCTACACCGACGACGGCACCGCGTCGCTGTTCTACACCGACATCGGCCGCCCCATCGTCGTCACCGGCCGCGAGAAGCTGAAGCGGCACGGCGAACTGTCGCTGAAGGTGCTGCCCGACTGGCAGTGGTACGACGTCCAGATCTACGAGACCCAGGACCCGTCCGTCATCTGGGTCGAGTGCGACGGCGAGGGCACGATCCGCTTCCCCGGCTATCCCGAGGGCCGCTACCGCAACCACTTCATCCACGGCTTCACCCTGTACGACGGGAAGATCGCCGCCAGCCGCGAGTACACCAACCCGATCGAGCACATGAAGTCGCTGAGCATCGAGACCCCGCACATCCGCCGGGACTGGATCCCCACGTCCTGACCCGCATCCTGCTGTCATGGGCCGCCCACCTGTCAGGTGGGCGGCCCTTTTTTTGTGTTTCCCTCCGTCAGCCCAGGTAGCGCTGGATCGTCGGCTTGAGGAGCGCGACCAGCTCGTCCACCGGGGTGGAGGCGATCGGCTCCAGCTTCACGATGTAGCGCATCAGGACGACGCCCCAGACCTGGGAGGTCGCGGCGTTGACGTTGACCGCCGGTACGCCGATGGTCTCCGCGGCCTGGTAGATGTCCATGTCGGCGATGCCGATGGACTTGCCGGCCTGCGCGAACAGCTGGTTGGTGAGGAAGCCGCGCATCTGGTCGGCGCCCTCGTCGCTGTTGACCGCGGCGGTCAGGAGCCCGAGCAGCCTGGGCCGCACCTGCGGGTCCTCCCACAGCACGAAGGCCGCGCGGAGAAGCTTCTCGGCCAGCTCGTCACGCGCCCCGGCGAGCGCGTTGGCGCCGGCGTCACCGAGCGCGCCACCCAGCGAGTCCAGGGCCGAGCGCTCTGCGACCTCGGTGGTTTCCGACATTCTTCCTCCAGGTGTTTCGGTAACGGTGTTTCAGGAGTTGCGTTCAGCTGCGGTGCGCAGGGCGTCGGCCCGGTTGGTGTGTTCCCAGGTGAAGTCGGGGAGTTCGCGGCCGAAGTGGCCGTAGGCGGCGGTCTGGGTGTAGACCGGGCGCAGCAGGTCGAGGTCGCGGATAATGGCGGCGGGGCGCAGGTCGAAGACGCTGGTGATGGCCCGCTCGATGGCTTCGACGGCGACCGTGTTCGTCCCGAAGGTCTCCACGAACAGCCCGACCGGTTCGGCCTTGCCGATCGCGTACGCGACCTGCACCTCACACCGTTTCGCCAGCCCGGCCGCGACGACGTTCTTCGCCACCCAGCGCATGGCGTAGGCGGCGGAGCGGTCGACCTTGGAGGGGTCCTTGCCGGAGAAGGCGCCACCGCCGTGGCGGGCCATGCCGCCGTAGGTGTCGATGATGATCTTCCGGCCGGTCAGGCCCGCATCGCCCATGGGTCCGCCGATCTCGAACCGGCCCGTCGGGTTGACCAGCAGCCGGTAACCCTCGGTCTCCAGCTTGATCCCGTCGGCGGCGAGTTGAGCCAGCACCGGCTCGACCACATGCGTCCGGATGTCGGGGGTGAGCAGGGCGTCGAGGTCGATGTCGGCCGCGTGCTGGGAGGAGACGACCACGGTGTCCAGGCGGACCGGCTTGTCACCGTCGTACTCGATGGTGACCTGCGTCTTGCCGTCCGGCCGCAGATAGGGAACCGTCCCGTCCTTACGCACCTGGGTGAGCCGGTAGGACAGCCGGTGGGCGAGCTCGATCGGCAGCGGCATCAGACTCGGCGTCTCATCACTCGCGTACCCGAACATCAACCCCTGGTCCCCGGCCCCCTGACGGTCCAGGAGATCCTCCTCGCCCTCGACCCTCGACTCATACGCCGTGTCGACGCCCTGGGCGATGTCGGGGGACTGCGCCCCGATCGACACCGAGACGCCGCAGGAGGCGCCGTCGAAGCCCTTGGCGGAGGAGTCGTAGCCGATGTCGAGGATCGCGTCGCGCACGAGCTGCGCGATGGGGGCGTAGGCGGTGGTGGTGACCTCGCCGGCGATATGCACCTGACCCGTCGTGATCAGGGTCTCCACCGCCACCCTGGACGTCGGGTCCTGGGTGAGCAGGGCGTCCAGGATCGTGTCGCTGATCCGGTCGGCGATCTTGTCGGGATGTCCCTCGGTCACGGACTCCGAGGTGAACAGACGACGGGACATGACACTCCAAGACGTCAGTGGGTGGGTACGGAGGGCGGCCGGGGGGAGCCCCCGGCCACCTCGGTTTCTCAGCGGTCGGTCAGCTGGTCCTTGAGCTGGTCGGCGAGTGCGAGCCGCTGCACCTTGAGCGTCGCGGTGCGCGGCAGCTCGGCTTCCGGGATCTGGACCGGGTCGGCCAGCTGCGGGAACCCGGCCGCCGCGGCACGCCATCGGTCCAGGTCCAGCGGCTTGTCGCCGTGGGTGCAGATCACCGGCACCGCCTCGGAGTTGGGCCCCTGGACGACGACCAGCTCGCTCAGCTCGTGCAGCTCGGCCAGGACGACGTCCTCGATCTCCAGGGAGCTCGTGACGCCCGGGATCATGTCGACCTCGCGGTCGAGCATGTGCAGACAGCCGAACCGGGTGAAGTAGCCGACGTCGCCGGTGCCCCACCACTCGCCCTTGCGATTGGCGTCGTAACGCTCCTGCTCGCCGTAGTACGTCTTGGCGATGCCCGGCCAGGCGACCTCGATACGGCCGGGGCTCTGCTCGGTCGGGCGGTGGCCGTCGCGGCTGACGACCCGCACCTTCGCCGCGCCCAGCGGCATCTGCCAGCCCACGCACCGCCCGTTGGCCTTGTGCGCGGAGTTGCGGAAGTAGGCGCGGCCGACGGCCGGGCCGACCTCGCTCTGCCCGTAGATCTGGAAGAACAGGGCGCCGCGCCGGTCGGAGGCCTTGAGCAGCGTGCTCATCGTGCCCGGGTGGATCGCGTCGAAGGTGCTGCTGAAGACCTTGACCGACCCGAAGGGCGCCCGCGGGTCCTCGGCCAGGCCCTCCCACTCCATCAGCGAGTTGGGCAGCGCCTCGATGAGGGCCGGGCGGTGCTCGATGAAGTGCTCGGCGACGACCGCGGGGTCCGTCTCCCGCAGCAGCAGGACCGGGTACTCCTTGAGCAGCGCCAGCGACATCGCCGCGACCATCCGCGAGTGCACGAACGGCACATGGATGGCGACGGTGTCCTTCTTGCGCAGCAGGGCCAGCAGCCGCCACTGCGGAAGCAGGCGGATGCCCTGGGTGCGGGGGGTGTGCACCACGAGCTTGGGGATGCCGGTGGTGCCGGAGGTGTGGGTGATGACGGCGGCCTCGTCGATCGGCCGGACCACCGGCTTCACCCGCGGGGCGCCCGCGAGTTCACCGAGCGAGATGGCGCCCGGGCGGTCGAAGGCCGAGGTGATGACGCGCTCGGTGAGGTCCGCCAGCGGCACCTCGGCGAGGGTGTCGAGCTTGTTGCCGTCGGTGAGCAGCGTCGGCCGGCCGACCCGCTCCAGCAGGACGCCCACGGTGGCGGGGTCCAGGGCGGGGGAGATGTTGACGACGATCCCGCCGATACGGGAGATCGCCGCCGCGAGCATCCAGTGGTCGGCGCCCGCCGTCTTGTAGATGAAGACGTGCTCGTCGGGCCGGACCCCGGCGGCCCACAGGCGGGCCGCCAGGTCGTCGACGTGGTCGGCGTACTGGGCCACCGTCAGCCGGCGCCCCACCTCCGGCAGGGCGTCGAGGTCGTGGTCCAGGGTGATCGGCGTCGACGGGTTCACGGCCGCGGCCATCTCCGGCAGGAGACCGATGTGCAGGCCGCGCTTCTGTATCGATGAGTAGGCGGTTGAGCCCTTCATCGGGCTGTCTCCTTTGGCTGGGCGATGGAGGTTCGGGCTGTCGCCGGCTCTGTGCGGGATACCGGGGGAGTGAGGGACGCGCCAGGAGGGGGCCTAGGCCGCCGCGCGGCCCGCCTTCAGCGCCGCCGCCGTCTCCGTGACCCGGCGGGCCTGGTAGCGGGCGGCTTCCAGGACGTCCTCGCTGGGGCCGCCGTTGCTGTTGCCGGCGCCCGAGACATACGAAGTCCCGTACGGATTCCCCGTCTTGAACTGGATCGGGTCCGTGTAGCCGGGCGGCACGATGATGCCGCCCCAGTGGTAGAAGGTGTTGCTCAGCGCCAGGATCGTGGACTCCTGGCCGCCGTGCGCGGTGCCGGTCGCGGTGAAGGCCGAGACGACCTTGTCCGCGAGCCCGCCCCGCTGCCACAGCGGGCCCGCGGTGTCGATGAACGCCTTCAGCTGGCTGGAGACGTTGCCGAAGCGGGTCGGGGTGCCGAACAGCACCGCGTCCGCCCACTCCAGGTCGTCGAGCGTGGCCTCCTGGACGTCGGCCGTGTCCTCGACGTGCTTGGCCCACGCCGGGTTGGAGTTGACCGCCTCCGGCGGGGCCAGCTCGCGGACCTTGCGCAGGCGCACGGTCGCGCCCGCCTTCTCAGCGCCCTCGGCCGCGGCCTGCGCCATGGTGTGCAGGTTGCCGGTGGCGCTGTAGTAGATGATCGAGACGTTGACGGCTGCCATGTGCGGTTCCTTCGCTGGCTCTCTGTCTGTTGAAGCCGATCGCCTGTTGGAGCCGACTACTTGGCGACGACGAGGGTGGCGGGCTCCGCGACATGGAACGAGACGTCCTCGAACCCGGCCTTGATCAGCCAGTCGCGGTAATCGCTGCGGGTCCAGGTGCTGCCCTGCCGGGTCTTGAGCAACATCTCCGAGGCGAAGATCAGCGGGAAGGCCGGACCGCTGCGGTCGTCGTCGACCACGTAGTCGTTGACGACGAGGGTGCCGCCGGGCTTGAGGGCCTGCCGGAGGCGGCTGAAGACCTCGATGTTGCTCTCCGGGCTCTCCTGGTGGGCGATGTGCGAGTACACCGCGACGTCGTACTCGGCCGTACCGAAGTCGGTGGTGTGGAAGTCGCCGTTGAGCGTGGTGAACCGGTCCCCGACCCCGCGCTCGTCGAGCAGCCGGCGGGCGATCTCGTTGATCGGCTCCCAGTCGAGCTGGGTCGCCTTGGCGGCCGGGTTGGCCTCCAGCCAGATCCCCGAGTAGATGCCCGAGCCGCCGCCCACGTCGAGGATCGAGATCTCCCCGGCGTCGGCCAGTCCGAGCACCTCGGCGGCGACCCCCGCGGCGGGCACCGACTGCGCGGCGATCGCCGTGACGATGCCCTCCCAGTGCGGGTTGTTGGCGACCTCGACGACCACGTCCTTGATCGGCCCGCCGACCCGGACGACCTCGGCCAGGTCGGTCAGCGACCCCGTGTGCCCCAGCTTCAGCCGGGCGAACGGGGCCAGCGACACCGGAGTGTCCTCGACCAGGTAGGTGGCCGCCTCGGGGGTGTTGCGGTAGCGGCCCTCGTGCAGCTCGACCAGGCCGATGCTGACCAGCCCGTCGAGGAGGGTCTGGGCGCCGCGCTCGGCGATGGCGGCCCGGCGGGCCAGCTCGTCGGCGGTGTCCGCGCCGTCGGCGAGGTGGGTGAAGACCGAGTGGGTGGCGGCTGCGGCGAGGACACCGGTGGCCCAGTAACCGTTGATCAGCCGCATGATGCCGACAGGTGACGGCTGGTTGTTGGTCATGCTGCCCCTCCCAGGGCGAAAGTGGCGGGCGAGGTGGCGGTGGAGTGGGTGTGCACCGCGCTGCGCAGCGTGGCGACGACCCGCTCGACCTGGTGGGGCTTGAGTTCGGCGTGCATGGGGATGGAGAGCTGGCGGGCGAAGAGGTCCGCCGAGACCGGGCACGTCTGCTGTGCCTTGAACACCGGCTGCACATGGCCGGCCCAGGTGCCCTGCTGGCAGCCGATGCCCTGGCCGCGCAGCTCCGCGGCGACCGCGGCACGGTCCACGCCCGCGTCCAGCGTCACCATGTACGTCTGCCAGGCGTGGGTGCGGTCGCCGGGGACCGTCGGGGTGCCCACCAGGTCCTCGTCGGCGAGGAGTTCGGCGTACTGCGCGGCGACCGCGCTGCGGCGGGCGAGCAGTTCGTCGATCCGGCCGAGCTGCACCTGGAGGATCGCCGCGGCGATGTCGGACAGCTTGAAGTTGTAGCCGACCTCGGTGAACGTCGGCACGGGCAGGCCCACGACCTTGCCCATGTCGAAGATGCTCCCGATGCCGAACGAGGACCGCAGCCGCGCGTCCTTGCCGATCTCCGGGTCGTGGGCGAGCAGTGCGCCGCCCTCACCGCTGGAGGCGCCCTTGCGTCCGTGGAAGGACAGGCACCCGATCTCGGCCAGCGCACCGGCCTGCCGGCCCTGGTAGGTGGCGCCGACCGCACAGGCGGCGTCCTCGATGAGGAACAGCCCGTGCCGGTCGGCGATCTCCTGGAGTTCCGTGTAGTCGGCGGGCATGCCCACCGTGTCGATGGCGACGATGCCCGCGGTGCGCGGGGTCACCAGGTCGGCCACGGCCTGCGGGTCGACCGTGTAGGTGTCGGGCCGCACGTCGGCGAAGACCGGCGTCGCCCCCACGTACAGCGCGGCCTGCGCGGGCGCCGGGAACCCGTAGTCGGCGACGATCACCTCGTCGCCGGGGCCCACGCCGAGCGCGAGCATCGCCAGGTGCAGCGCGGCTCCGCAGTTGGCGAGGGCCACGGCGTCACCGACGCCGTACTTCTTGGCGAGCTGGGCCTCCAGGGCCTTGCCCTTGGGGCCTTGTCCCGCGGGCCAGCCGGAGGCGAACACCTCGGCCACGGCGGCCAGTTCCTCCTCGCCGAGGCTCGCGTGGACGAGCGATATCGGTTCCATCTGGGGTCAGCTCCCACTCTGCTTCACGTGCGTCGCGTGCGTCTTCTGGCCGGGGATGTGCAGAGCGGGCGGGTCGTAGCGCAGCGGCGTCAGCTGCTCGACGTCGTACCGCTTGCGCATCGCCTCCACGGCCGCGGCGTCCACCGTGGTGCCGCGCGACCAGATCTCCGCGATCTCTTCGAAGTAGTCCTCGTGGATGGGCGAGGGCAGGCACTGGAAGAGCATCTTCACCGGCCTGTCCGTGGCGTTGCGGAACGCGTGCGGAGTGCCGGGCGGCACGAACATGCAGCCGCCCTCGCTCGCCCGGATCACGCGGTCGCCCTTGGGGGACACCCAGTCGTGCCAGCTGTCCGGTGTGCGCTCGGTCGGTTCGAAGCACAGCAGGTCGAGCTCGCCCTCGAGGACGTAGAAGAACTCCTGGGCGTCACCGTGCAAATGGGCCCCGACGTCGAAGCCGGGCGGCACGACCACTTCGAAGATCGACACGGAGGAGCCCATCTCCTTCGTGGCCTTGAAGGTCACCTCCTGTGCCCGGGTGACCAGCTTGCGCCCGGCGCCCGCCGGGAGGATGAGGTCGGTCATACGCGTCCCCTCCGCTGTTCGTACCGGTGCTCAGGACGTGGGCCGGGAGGTGTCGTCAGCCCAGGTGCCCAGGGCCATCTCGGCGGTGATGCCGGGACCGAAGCCGGCGATCAGACCGGTGGCGCCGGGGGCCGGGGCGTCCTCCTCGAAGAGGCGACGGGCGGCTTCGAGTACGACGGCGCTGGCGATGTTCCCGTACTCGCTCAGGGTCGACCAGCTGTGCCGGAAGACATCACGGTCGACCTCCAGGAACTTGGCGAGGTCGTCGAGGATGCGCGGGCCACCGGCGTGCACGATGTAGAAGTCGAGCTTGCCCGCGTCCCAGCTGTGGTCCTTGGCGAGCTCGCGCAGGACCGGGGCGAGCGGCTCCATCGTGCCGGGGACCCGGCGGTCGAGCTGGAAGTGGAAGCCGGTGTCCTTGACCGCGTAGGAGATCCAGTCCTCGGTGTTGGGTATCAGGTAGGAGGCGTTGCGCTCCAGCTCGATGCCGTTGCCGCCGATGCCGCGGACGACCGCGGCGGCGACCGCGTCACCGAACAGGCCGTCGGAGAGCAGCGAGCCGATGTCGTCGGCCTCCGGCTGGTAGCACAGCGAGCACAGCTCGCAGGAGACGATGAGGACGTTGCTGCCCGGGTGGGCCACGCAGAAGTCGTGGGCCCGGTTGATGGCCGCGCCGCCCGCCGCACAGCCGAGCTGGGCGATGGGGATCTGCCGGGTGTCGGGGCGGAAGCCCAGCTTGTTGATGAGCCACGCCGTCAGCGACGGCATCATGAAGCCGGTGCACGACACGTAGATCATCGCGTCGATGTCCCGGGCCCGCAGATCGGCGTTGGCCAGCGCGCGCTCGATGACCTCGGGGGTGCGCTTCTTCGACTCGACCTCGTAGATGCGGTTGCGCTCTTCGAAGCCCGGGTGGCGCAGCGTCTGCTCGATGGGCTGCACGATGTGCCGCTTCTTCACGCCGGTGTTGCGGATCAGGCGCAGAGCCAGGGGCAGTTGCGGCTTTCCGGCGTGCGCCTTCTCCGCAAATTCCAGAGTCTCTTCCACCGTGATGATGTGTTCCGGCGCCATCATGGCCGGCTTGCAAAGCCTGGGCATATCTGGAATCCACTTCTCTTGGGGTCTCGACAGCGGGGGCGGTGCGGCGGGCGGGTCACGCTTGCTCAGCAAGCGCTACAAGGTGCCTCAAGACCGAGCGGTCGCGGCTGGCGGCGACGAGCCTCGGATGGTTCAGTGGCAGGGGTGCCGGACAGGGAAGGCGATCACGGCGAAGCACGTGAACAGAGCGATGAGGCCGGGAGAGTCCGGGAAAGGACTTCGGCTGTCCGGAGATACCGTCGGCTGTCAGGTGCGCAGGGTCTGGAATCGACCTGCGGGAACCGGCGAACGACCCTCGGTCCGTTGCCTCTTGCTGTTTTCGGGCAGGCGAGGGGTGCGAAAATAGTGACACGCGCTGAGGAGCCGAGCCAAGTGCCTGTTAGGCATACCCGAGCCAGACTCCAGGCGTACTCCCGCCCGCTTCAGGCAGGGGTCAGGACGCCCCCTGCCACACCCCGTCTGACCAGCGCGTTCACCGATCCGCGCGGGAGTCGCGAGGCCCCTTTCCCGACCCTTCGGAAGCATGTATTCCGGCCTCCGTGGAGCACCGGGCACCCACCGCCTCAAGTGAATCAAGACCGTACGGCAGGGGATCGTCCAGCACATGTGTGCCGGATTCCGTCGGCGGCCCGTCACATTTGCCCGCCGCGGCCTGTCACACAGGCGAGGCTCTGCTGGGAGGAAGCGACCTGATGAACGAAAACGAATGGCTGGCCGCCCGATTCGAGACCGACCGCCCCCGGCTGCGCGCGGTGGCCTACCGGGTGCTCGGATCCATGGCGGAGGCCGACGACGCCGTCCAGGAAGCCTGGCTGCGGGTGACCCGCTCGGACGCCAGCGAGGTGGAGAACATGAGCGGCTGGCTCACCACCATCGTGGCCCGGGTGTCGCTGAACATGCTCCAGTCCCGCAAGTCGCGCCGCGAGGACCTCGTGGACGCCCCCGAGACCGACCACGTCCCCCACCGGGAGGCGGAGTCGGCCGACCCCGAGCAGGAGGCGCTGCTCGCCGAGTCGGTCGGTGCCGCGATGTTCCTCATCCTCGACACCCTCACGCCCGCCGAGCGGCTGGCGTTCGTCCTGCACGACATGTTCGCGGTGCCCTTCGAGGAGATCGCCCCGATCGTCGACCGCACCCCGGCCGCGGCCCGCCAGCTGGCCAGCCGGGCCCGCCGCCGCTTCCAGCGCCAGGGCCTCAAGCCGGAGGCCGTGGACGTGGACACGGCGGCGAAGACCCCGCCCGCCCCGGCGGGCAACCCGGCCGGCGAAGCCTCCCAGGCCGGCAAGGCCGACTTCGTGCACGCCTTCCTCACCGCGTCCCGCGAGGGCGACTTCGAGGCGCTGCTGGCCATCCTCGCCCCGGACATCGTGGTCCGCGCCGACCACGCGGCCGTGCAGATGGGCATGGCCACCGGCATCGGCCTGGCGACGGGTGCGGGGCTGACCGAGGAGATGCGCGGCTCCGACGCCGTCACCCGCGCCTTCTCCAAGCTCTCCTGGGCGCCGGTGCCCGCCCTCATCGACGGCTCCGCGGGCCTCGCCTACGTCCGCGAAGGCGTGCCGCACGCCGTGTTCCGCTTCGACATCGCCGAGGGCCTGATCACCAACATCGACATCCGCGCCGACCTGACCGGCCTGGACATCATCATCCTGAACTGAACTAACTGAACCTAACTGAACAGGAATAGGGGGCGGCCCATATGGGCCGCCCCCTATTCCTGTTCCCGAAAGACCTCAGTCCTCCAGCGCGTCGAACGCCTTCAGCAACCGCCGCTGGATATCGGTGATGTGGTAGTACGCGCCGAGCTTGTAGTACTCCTCCGTGGGCGACAGCGTCAGCCCGTACACGAGGGTGCGGTTCTCGCCGACGTACGCGTACGGCGCCTTCGTGCCGTAGTCGCGGAACTGCTCGATGTCGCGCTCGTCCGTGGACGGCACCAGCGTCGGGTCGGTGGAGATCACCGCGAAGCACAGCCGGTCGATCTTGCCGGTGTCCCAGTTGAGCGTGGGATAGACCGAGAACGAGCGCTTGCAGAACTCCAGCCCCAGCTCGGTCGGCACGTGCAGACCCAGCTCACGCACCAGGGCCAGCACCGACTCCGGCGCCAGCGTCTGCTGGCTCAGCTCGCTGAAGTACAGGTTGACCTGACGCTTCTTGTAGTCCATCGACGTCATCTGGACCTTGTCCAGCCCGTAGCGGGCGAACAGCTCCGCGTTCTCCGCCACGGACGACGGCATGGAGGGGATAGCGCTCAGCTGCGCGACCCCGGGCATGTCATCGGTCGGGAAGAACGCGTACGTCTTCTTGAATCCGCCCGTGACCTCGCCGTCGATGGCGAACATCGACACCGGCAGGTGCTTCTGGGTGTCGGCCAGCAGGTCGTCCACGGGGTGGCCGGTCGCCGGGAACAGCCCCTTGTCCACCACGGTGGCGTACGGGTCGCCCTGGCTGGTCGGCACCGAGATGCTGAAGTCCAGCTCGGTGGAACGACGTCCGCTCGCCATGGAGAAGACGACGACACCGTCGGTGAGGGTGTCCTGGAACTCGGTCAGCAGCGGGTAGATCTTCTCGCGTGCGCAGGTCACGCCCAGCAGTCCAGCCGCCTCCTCCATGGCCGCGTACACGCGCTCGACATCAGCGGCTCCGGACATTCAAACCTCCACGCGTCGATCCTGACGATCCGTCCGCGCCTCAGCGTCGGGCATCGACCTTGAACCCCGCTGGAGGATCGATTGGCGCTGACTGGTCGAACAGACCCTCGGCGTCATGGGGCACGCACAATGGCCGAAGCATTGCCTGCCCAATTGAGAGTGGGGGCGAGTTCACGAATGGCTGACGACACGACCGATGCGAATGCGTGGCGCATAGCGGCGCTGGAACGCGAGATCCAGGAACTGCGCCGCACCAACGAGGAACTGCGCGTGTACGTGGCCAGAGAGCTTGAATCCGAGCCCGAATTCACCGTCGTGGCCGACCAGGAACTGGCGGAAATAGACGTCGTCAGCGCCCGCGGAACAAGCCCGCCCGCACCGCCGCGCGCCCTCGCCGAGTTCCACGCCCTCGGCCCCATCGAGGCCTTCGTCGACGGCCGGCTCGTCGACCTCGGCGCACCCAAGCAGCGCGCCCTGCTCGCGCTGCTGGTCGGCAAGGTGGGCCGGCCGGTGGCGGTCGACACCATCGTCGAGGAACTGTGGGCCGGCCAGCCGCCGCCGTCCGCGGTCTCCTCCCTCCAGGCCTACGTCGCCAACCTGCGCCGGGTCCTGGAACCCGACCGTGCCCCCCGGACCCCGCCGACGGTCCTGCGCACCTACGGCCGCGGCTACCTCCTCGACACCCGGGTCGTGGAGGTCGACGTGCACTGGTTCGGCGAACGCTCCGTCGCCGGCTGGCAGGCCCTGGACCGGGGCGACGCGCGCAGCGCGGTCCACGAGTTCGAGGCGGCGCTGGCCCTGTGGCGCGGCCAGGCGTACGCCGAGGTGGCCGACACCGCCTACATCCGACCGGACGTGGCCCGCCTCGAAGAGCTGCGCCTGTCGGTGGTCGAGGGCCGGTGCGCGGCCCTGCTCGCCGTCGGCGCCCACGAGATCGCGGTGGCCGAACTGGAGGCGTTCGTCCAGGACCACCCGCTGCGGGAGTACGGCTGCGAACTCCTGGGCCTCGCCCTCTACCGGGCCGGCCGCCAGGCCGACGCCCTGGCCGTGCTCCGCACCAACCAGCGCCGCCTGGCGGACGAACTGGGCATCGACCCGCGCCCGGCCCTGCGCCGCCTGGAGCAGCAGATCCTCACACAGTCCGCGTCCCTGGACTGGCACCCGGCCCCCCACCCGTCCGCCGCGACCCGGCGCCCCCCTGAGGTCCCCGACCGCCGGTCCGTCCGCCGCCCCCCGACCCACCGCGACCACCTGCCCAGGCCCGACTTCTTCCGCTCGTCCCAGCTGGCAGAGCTGTAGGCCGCGCATCGCGGACCATCCCGCGGCCGCGGGCCGTGGCCATAGCCTCCCCGCTGTCCCAAGGCGTCCGGCAGCGGCTGATGCCTCCTCTTCCTCCGCCTCGCAGCCGCACGGACCACGCCCGCCCACCCGCGTCATCAGCAGCCGACGCTCCGGGTCAGGCCGGTCCACAGGACACGACCCAGCCGCGGGCGGCGCGCGGCGCTCACGCCTCCGCGGTGCGGCGGGGCGGAGAGCCGGCCAGTGGCGAGGAGTCCTCGTAACGGACCTCGTAGCGCCGCTCGGTGAACTTCCAGCCGTCCCCGGTGCGCTGGTAACGGTCATGGTAGATGGCGTAGTTGATGCCACCCCGGCCGTCGAAGCCACGCCCCACCTCCGACATGTAGGCGCGGCCCGAAGCGGTGTCGCCGTCGAGCACGATCAGACCCGGGTGCGTGTTCTGCACCAGGAAGTCCACGACCTTCGGTACCCGCCTGCCCCACGCCCGGATCTCCTCAGGACCCTCCAGCTCGATGGGGATGTTGGGCATCCGCAGTACCCCGTCCTCCGTGAAGAGCGTCGCCACCCGGTCGTAGTCGCGCATCATCACCGCATCGGTGAACTCACCGCGCAGCGCCTCGATTTCGACGCGGTCCGCGATGGCCTGGAAGTCATTCATCGCTTTCCTCTTTCTCATTACCCGGAAATTCCCGGACGGTGTTCGTCCGTCTCACCATGACGACAGCCCGGCCCCGGGGAATGTGACAGCCGAAGGCCGTTTCCCGGCCCGAGTCCCCCGGACGGGTGAGCGCAGACGGCACCACGTTCGACGTACGGCGAGCGCGTTCGACCCATTCCGGTGTTCTTCGAGGTCAGCGACGGTCCATGGGCGGCGCCAAGTGGGCGCCAACCGGCGCCATAGTCCGCCCCAACCACCCCACCCGATGCTGGAGGCCGCAGCACCGGCCGAAGTGCGTCGTCATGCCTGTTCACCCGTAATCCACGACGGCCCGCCGCGCGTGTGGGCCCTCATCTGATGGAAGGCCGAATATGGAGGCTACCGAGGTTCCGGTTCTGATCGTGGGCGGAGGCGGCTGCGGCCTGTCCGCCTCCATCTTCCTGTCGGACCACGGTGTGCGGCATCTGCTCGTGGAACGGCACGCGGACACGTCGATCCTGCCGAAGGCGCACTACATCAACCAGCGCACGATGGAGATCTTCCGCCAGCACGGCCTCTACGACGACGTCGTCGAACGCGCCTCCACCACCGACCGCTTCGGCCGCGTCCGCTGGCAGACCACCCTCACCGGCGACGGCCCCCTGGACCGCCGGATCATCCATGAGATGGACGCCTTCGGCGGCGGCGCGCTGACCGAGGTGTACGCCGCCGACGGCCCCGTACTGCCGTTCAAACTGCCGCAGTTGAGGCTGGAGCCGATCCTGCGCCGGCAGGCCGAGGAACGTAACCCCGGCCGGGTGCTCTTCTCCCACGAACTGGTCTCCTTCACCGAACAGGACGACCACGCCGTCGCCGAGATCCGCGACCTCGCCACCGGCGAGACCACCCGGGTCGTCGCCCGGTACGTCATCGCCGCCGACGGCGGCCGCACCCTCGGCCCCCAGCTCGGCGTGCAGATGCAGGGCACGGTGAAGATGGCCGACGTCTCCACCGCCTACTTCTCCGCCGACCTGTCGCAGTGGTGGCACGACGGCACCCTGATGACCTGGTTCATCAACCCCGAGCGCGCCGACCGCAACTTCACCCTGCTGGAGATGGGGCCCAACTGGGGCCGGCAGTGCGAGGAATGGGGCCTGACCTCCTTCCTCCTGGGCGACGCCGACCGCGCCGACCCCGAGGCGGTCGCCGCCCGCATCCGCGAGGTGCTGGGCCTGCCCGACCTCGAACTGACCGTGCACAAGGTGTCGCAGTGGACGGTGGAGGGCGTGCTCGCCGACCGCTACCGCTCCGGCCGTGTCCTCATCGTCGGCGACGCCGCCCACCGCCAGCCGCCCACCACCGGCCTCGGCCTCAACGGCGGCATCCAGGACGTCCACAACCTCGCCTGGAAGCTGGCCGCCGTCCTCGCCGGCCGAGCCGACGACGGACTCCTCGACACCTACGAGAGCGAGCGGCGCCCGGTCGGCAAGCGCAACGTCGACTGGGGCCTGGCCGCCTGGTTCCACCACCGCGTCATGACGGAGGCCGCCCTCGGCCTCGGCCCGCACGTGCCGCCCGAGCGCCGCTCCTCCGCGTTCGCCGGCTACTTCGAGCAGTCCGAGGTCGGCGAGGTCAGGCGGGCCAGGGCGGCGGAGCTCTTCGCCACCCACCGCGCCGAGTGCCAGGCCCACGACCTGGAGATCGGCTACGTCTACGAGGAAGGCGCCCTCGTCCCCGACGGCACCCGGCCGCCGACCGGCTCGCCCATGGGCACCGAGTACCACCCCACCACCCGGCCCGGGCACCGGCTGCCGCACGCCTGGCTGGAGCGCGACGGCCGGCGGCTGTCCACCCACGACCTGGTCGGCGCCACGGGCGGCTTCGCCCTCCTCACCGGCCCCACCGGCGCCGGCTGGGGCGAGGCGGCCGAGCAGGTCGCCGAGAAGTTCTCGATCCCCCTCACCGTCGCCCGCATCGGCGCCGGCGCCGACTACACCGGCGCCGGCTGGGCCGAGGTGCGGGAGATCACCGAAGACGGCGCCGTCCTGGTGCGCCCCGACAACCATGTGGCGTGGCGCTCCATGGGCGCGGCCGACCATCCGGCGGCCGTGCTGACACAGGTGTTGTCCCAGCTCATGGGCCACGGGACCGCCGACAGGACCTAGCCCCGAAGGCCCCGTCGGCAAATCGGTGACGGCAGCCCGTCACATTCCTCCGCCGGGACCTGTCAAAGGGGCGAGGCCTTGAGTCCGACCCAAAAACAACGAGGAGAACAGACCATGTCCACAACCAGTGCCGTGCCTGCGGCAAGGGACTCACGGCGGTGGATGGTTCTCGCCGTCATCTGTGTCGCCTACCTCATGCTCACCCTCGACATGACGGTGATGAACCTGGCTCTGCCGTCGGCGCAGGAGGCCCTCGACTTCTCGGACGCGGACAAGCAGTGGATCGTCACTTCGTACGCCCTGTGCTACGGCACGCTGCTGCTGATCGGCGGAAAGCTCTCTGACCTCATCGGCCGCCGGGAGACCTTCCTCGTCGGCCTGGTCGGTTTCGCCGCGGCCTCCGCGGTCGGCGGCGCCGCCAACAGCTTCGGGATGCTGGTGACCGCCCGCGCGGCCCAGGGTGTCTTCGCCGCACTGCTCGCGCCCACCACCCTGTCGATGCTGGCCACCACGTTCACCGACCCCAAGGAGCGCGGCAAGGCCTTCGGCGCCTTCAGCGCGGTCGCGGCCAGTGGCGGCGGTCTCGGTCTGCTGATCGGTGGCGCGCTGACCTCCGGCCTGAACTGGCGCTGGTGCATGTACGTCAACCTGGTGTTCGCCGCGTTCTGCCTGATCGTCGGCGGCCGTCTGGTCCCGCGCCAGCCCCGTGCCAAGGCCAGTCTGGACATCCCCGGCGTCATCCTGGTCTCCGCCGGCCTCTTCGGCCTGGTCTACGGCTTCTCCAACGCGGCCACGCACTCCTGGAACACCCCCTCGACCTGGGGCTTCCTCGCGGCCGGTGCCGTGCTGCTGATCGTGTTCGCCGCCTGGCAGACCCGCGCCCAGCAGCCGCTGCTGCCCCCGCGCGTCGTCACCGACCGTAACCGCGGTGGTGCCTACCTGACCTCGCTCCTCGTCGGGATCGGCATGTTCGGTGTGCTGCTCTTCCTGATCTACTACCTCCAGACCGAGCTCGGCTACTCCGCGATCAAGTCCGGTCTCGCCCTGCTCCCGATGATGATCGTCACCGGTGTGGCCAGCAACGTCGGCAACATCAAGGTGATGCCGAAGTCCGGCCCGCGTCCGCTGATCACCATCGGCATGCTGGTCAACGCCGGCGCGATGCTCTGGCTGACGCAGATCGGCGCCGACTCCAACTACGCCACCGCGATCCTCGGCCCGCTCATGCTCATCGGCCTCGGCATGGGCATGATCTACGCCGCCGCTCTGAACACCGGCACCTCCGGTGTGGCCCCGCAGGACGCGGGCGTCGCCTCGGCGACCATCAGCGCCGGCTCCCAGCTCGGCGGCGCCATCGGCACCGCCCTGCTCAACACGATCGCCGCCAGCGCGGCCAGCGACTACATCTCCGGCCACGCACAGGGCAAGCCGAGCGCCGAGGTGTTCCAGCTCGCCGCGATCGAGGGCTACCAGCAGGTGTTCTGGTGGTGCGCCGCCATCTTCACGGCCGGCGCCGTCCTCGGCGGACTGATCCTGCGCAGCGGCCCGCTCCCGGCGCCCGCCTGGGCCGCCAAGCCGAAGGTGGAGGAGCCGGAGGCCGGCGAGCCGGAGAAGGCACTGTCCTGACACACACCGCCTGAGCAACACGAAAGAGGGCCGGGTCACCCCGGCCCTCCTTTCGTTTCCCGGCGGCTTGTGTCAGCCGCGACGCAGAGAAGGCTTGCGCACCCGGAAGTTCGCCATCATGCCCATCGACGCGTGATCGAACATGTGGCAGTGGTACACATAGGTGCCTTCATAGCCGGTGAAGGTCGCCTGCAACTTGACCGTCTCCCCGGGCAGCAGCGGCACCGTGTCCTTCAGCCCGCTCTCCGGACCGGACGTGACGGGCTTGCCGTTGCGTTCCAGCACCCGGAACTGCACCAGGTGCATATGGAAGTTGTGCGGGGTGTAGAGATTGGCGTTGCGCACGTTCCAGATCTCCGTGGCCCCGTACTCGATCTCCGTGTCGACCCGGTCCATGTCGAACGACTTGCCGTTGATGAACGCGTCCATGGTCGCGCCCGTCTCGTCCATGCTCAGCACGAAGTCACGGCTGACCGTGGCGCTCCCCAGCGCGGGCAGCTTGCGCAGCGTCGCGGGCACCGTGCTGCCGTCCGTGACGGGAGCGGTGACCCGGAACTGCAACACCCGGCCGAGCTGGTCGACGGGCTCGCCGGGCAGCAGACCGCCGGTGTTGGCCAGGATCAGCCTGGTGCCGGCGGCGTACTTGGAGAAGTCGATGACGATGTCGGCCCGCTCACCGGGGGAGAGCGACACCGACGTCACATTCAGCGGCTTCTCCAGCAGCCCGCCGTCGGAACCGATCTGCTGGAACGACGAGCCGTCCGACAACTGCAGTGTGTAGAAGCGCAGGTTGGCCGTGTTGAACAGCCGGAAGCGGTACTTGCGGGCGGCGACCTCGAAGTACGGCCACGCCTTGCCGTTGGCCAGCAGCACCTGGCGCTTCATGAAGTCGCCCATGCTGTACACGAGTTGGCCGCTGTCGTCGAACCGCGCGTCGCGCAGCGCGATCGGCACGTCGTAGGCCCCCGACGGCAGGTTGAGGTTCTTCTCCACGTCGTCGGTGAGCAGATAGAAGCCGGTCAGCCCGCGGTAGACGGTCTCCGACTCCTGGTGGTGGGCGTGGTCGTGGAACCACAGGTTCGCGTGCGGCTGGTTGTTGGGATACGTGTAGATCTTCGAGCCGCCGCCCGGCGCGATGAGATCCATCGGCGAGCCGTCACTGCTCTCCGGCACGTGCGCGCCGTGCAGATGGATCGAGGTCGACACCCCCAGCCGGTTGGTCTGCCGGACCAGGACGCGCCGCCCGGAGGTCGCCTTGATGACGGGACCGGGGAAGTTGCCGTTGAAGGTGTACACGCGGGTCTTGCGGCCCGGCAGGATCTCGGCGTCCGCCTCCTGCATGGCGACGTCGTAGTAGCTGGTCAGGCCCAGGTCGCACACCGGCTCCAGCACCTTGGGCACCGGCATCGCCTGCTCGAACTGCGGAATGGTGGTCGGGTCCAGCTCGCTGGCCTCGGCCGTTCCGGCCATCGCGGGCACCAGCAGGCCCGCACTGCCGAGGGCGCCGGTCAGCGCGGCCCCCGTCATGAGGACGGTTCTGCGGTGGATCATGTCCCCTCCCCGTGGAGTGACGTGTGTTGGACATCAGAGACCCCGCAGAGGATGCCCGGCCGCACTCTCCGGTGCCTGGAGTGCTGGTGGAGCAGGAGAGACGGGAGAGCAGTCGTGGGACCGACCGGCCCCCGCCGCCGACGGGTCTGTCACCTCCCCCCGCCGCGACCTGTCACATAGACGAGAGACGAAGTCCGAGGAGGGGCCCTGCGTGAGCCGTGACGAAGAGTTCGAGGCAGTACGGCCCCTCGAGGCCACCCACACCGCCTGGGAGAGCCCCCGCACACCCCGGCCACGACAACCCCCGCACCCCGGCCCGTGGTTCACACCCCCGGCACAAACACCTGACGCCGGGCCGGAAACACCCGACGCCCGGGCGGAGACACCCGACTACGTGTCCACCGCGGCCGTACTGCTCCTGGAGCGACTGTCGTCACTGGAGCGAGCGGTGCTGGTGCTGCGCGAGATGCTCGGCTGCGACATGGCGGGGATCGCGGCGGCCGTGGGCCAGCCGGAAGTCACCTGCCGTGAGCTCGCCGCCACCATCACCGCGCGGACCGACACCGGCACCCGCCCCTGGCCGCGCGAGATCACCGGCGCGGACCGGGTGGCCCGGCTGCTCACGGCGATCGTCCCGGCCCTGCTGTCCGTCGGCATCACGATGCGCCCCACAGACCCCGCCGACGGCCCCGGTGCACTCTTCCACGACCCCCACGGCACCCTCCTGGGCGCCCTGGCCCTCGACATCGCCGACAACCGCGTCCACACCGTCCACTGGCTGCCGGCCCAACAGGTCCGCAAGGAAACAGGGGAGCCGACATGACACACCACACCGCCCCGATCCGGCTGCTGCTGGCCGACGGCCGGCCCGGGCCACGGGCACGACTGCGCACGGTCCTCGACGCCGAGGCGGACATCGAGGTCATCGCTGAGGCCGAGGACGGCAGGCAGGCGCTGCGGTCGGCCCGGGAGCGGCGCCCCGACATCGTGCTCACCGACGTGACCCTGCCCGGCCTCGACGGCATCGAGGTGACCCGGCGCATCACCGCCGACCCGGCCCTGGCCCAGGTGCGGGTCGTCATCCTGACCGGCGACAGCCGCGACCGGCACGTCTTCGAGGCGCTGCGGGCCGGCGCCGCCGGATACCTCGTCGACGACACCACGCCCGCCGAACTCGCCCACGCCCTCAGGGTCGTCGCGCGCGGCGACGCCCTGCTGGCCCCGTCGGTCACCCGCCAGGTGATCGGCCGGCTCGTCGCCCGCTCGCTCCCCCCGACCCCACGGCCCGCACTGCTCGCCGAACTGACCGACCGTGAACGGGAGGCCGTCGCCCTGGTCGCCCGCGGACTGTCCACCGCGCAGATCGCCGCCCGCATGGTGATCACGCCGCTGACCGCGAAGTCCCACATCGACCGCGCCCGCGCCAAGCTACGGGCCCGCGGCCGCGTCCAGCTCGTGGGCCTCGCCTACGCGTCGGGCCTGGTGGGCTCGGGCCCGTGACGGCCTGGGCAGCCGGTGACAGGACGTCAGCCTGCCGCCCTCCGCCCCGCCTCAGGCCCGTCCGCCCTCTCCCAGCCCCGCGAGCTCCAGCAGCAGTTCCTTGACCTCGGTGGCCCCGTACCGCCCGCGCGCACCCCGTGGATCGGAGCACAGCAGCACCGGCCCGTCCTGCGGACTGTCCGGCAGCCGGCCGTGCGTCCCCTTCACCGCCGCCGCCCCCGCGTCCAGCCCGATCGCGCTGATCAGATAGCGCATGCCCAGCTTCTTGCGGGCCAGCGCCACCGCCGCCCGGCCCTTCGCGGCGAGGGGCGCCGCGGGGTCGAAGAACAGCTCGGCGGGGTCGTACCCGGGCTTGCGGTGGATCTCCACCAGCCGGGCGAAGTCCGGGGCGCGCTCGTCGTCCAGCCAGTAGTAGTACGTGAACCAGGCGTCCGGCTCGGCGACCAGCACCAGATCACCGGCCCGCTCATGGTCCAGGCCGTAGGCCGCCTTCTCCGCATCGCCCAGCACCTCGGCCACGCCCGGCAGGTCGGCGCACACCTTGCGCGCCAGCGGCAGATCCTCGGGATCGTCGACGTACACGTGCGCGATCTGGTGGTCGGCGACGGCGAACGCGCGCGACGTCCACGGGTCCAGGTACTCCATACCCGCCTGGGTGTGCACCCGCAGCAGGTTCTCGCGGCGCAGCGCACGGTTGACGTCGACCGGGCGGGCGGCCCGTGTGATGCCGTACTCCGACAGCGCCACCACGGTCGCCCCGCGCCGGCGCGCCGCCTCAAGGAGCGGGGCGAGCACCGCGTCGAGCTTGGCCGCGGCGGCCGCCGCCTTGCGTCCGTCCGGGCCGAAGCGCTGGAGGTCGTAGTCGAGGTGCGGGACGTAGACCAGGGTCAGATCCGGGTCGTGGCGCTCCATGACGAGCCGCGCGGCCCGGCAGATCCACTCGGAGGAGGCGATGCCCGCCCCCGGCCCCCAGTAGTTGAACAGCGGGAACTCGCCCAGTGCGGTGGTGAGTTCGTCGTGCAGCTCGGGCGGGTCGGTGTAGCAGTCGGGGTCCTTGCGGCCGTCGGCGTGGTAGACGGGCCGCGGGGTCACCGTCCAGTCGGTGTCCGCGCCCATCGCGTACCACCAGCAGATGTTGGCGACCGTGTACCCGGGATGGCGGCGGCGTGCCGCGTCCCACAGCTTGTCGCCGCCCACGAGCTTGTTGTGCTGGCGCCACAGCAGGACTTCGCCGAGGTCACGGAAGTACCAGCCGTTGCCGACGATGCCGTGCTCGCTGGGCGGCGCGCCGGTGAGCAGGGTGGCCTGCACCGAGCAGGTGACAGCGGGCAGCACCGGGGCGAGTTCGGCCTGCCAGCCCGTGCGGGCGACCGCGGCCAGCCGCGGCATGTGCTTGAGCAGTCTCGGGGTGAGCCCGACGACGTCGAGCACGACGAGGGGAGTGGGCCGGGCGTTCAATGGATCAGCTCCCTAACAGGTTGCTCGCGCAGTCCCAGGGCGAGCAGTTCGTCCCGGGCGAAGGCCACCTCGGCGGCGATGCCCTCGGCCAACTGGCCTTCGGTGACCGGGCGTTGGTCATCCGGCAGCACGTTCCAGGTGTACGTCTCCACCTCCAGGTGGTCGCACAGCGCCCGCTCCCCGCCCACCAGCACACCCAGCGCGTCACGCAGCACGTCGAGCGTGGCGTGCAGCGGCGGCTGCGGGGCCGCGTGCAGCGGCACGTGATAGTGCACCCGCCACGGCCCGGGGAACCCCGCGTCGAGCGCCTCGCCCAGGTCGTCGGCCGCGTGCCCGGCCGCGGACCGCGTCTGGTGCAGGAACCGGGGTTCGGCGTACCCGCGCAGCGCGTCGGCCGTCGCGGCCTGCTCCGGATGGTCCGCACCGAGCGCGGCGGACACCTGCACCTTCACCACCGGCAGCCCCGCACCGGCCAGCCGGGCCAGCGCGTCCTCGGGCTCTTCCCACCCGCACGCCAGATGGGCCAGGTCAAGGCACACCCCGAGGTAGCGGGTGTCGACGCCGGCCAGCCCTGCGGCGACCTGCTCGGTCGACTCCAGCACACACCCGGGCTCCGGTTCGAACCCGACCCGGATCAGCCGCCCGGTGCGGGCGTGCAGGCCCTCGAGCCGCTCCGCGAGCTCGGCGAGCCGCCCCTGGGC
Source organism: Streptomyces sp. NBC_00663 (assembly GCF_036226885.1). NCBI lineage: Bacteria > Bacillati > Actinomycetota > Actinomycetes > Kitasatosporales > Streptomycetaceae > Streptomyces > Streptomyces sp. NBC_00663. The sequence continues at coordinate 25,689 of NZ_CP109028.1, read as the reverse complement.
GACCGCCTGGTCCGCCACGGTCCAGGGCGTACGCCAGGCCAGCGGCAGCGTCGACACCGAACCGCGGGCGGCGTCGTCGGGCAGCAGCCCCGCCAGCACCCGGGCCAGGTCGAGCGTGTACGTCATCCGCGCGTCGCTCAGCCAGTCCGGCCGGTACACCGCGTGCTTGACCACCGGCGCGTGGAAGGCGCCGTAGGGAAAGCCGTTGCAGGTGACCACCTCAAGGCCGCGCGCGTCGAGTGCACGGCGCAGCCCCTCCACCGCCGCCGGGTCGGCCGCGAGCCGCGCGGCGACCGGCGCCGCCAGCCACAGCCCGACCCCGAGCCGCTCGGCGCCCAGGCTCCGCCGGGCCGGCACCGCGTACGTGTCCAACTGCCGCACGATCTCCGGCAGTTCCTCACCGGCGTGGACGTTGGTGCAGTAACCGAGATGGACCGTCTGCCCGTCGCGGTGCGCCAGCCGCATCAGCTGCCTCCGCGCGCGATGGAGTTCCCGGCGAACGCGGAGGCCGCCTCACCCGCCGTGTCCGACAGATCCAGCCGCCCGGACTGCCCGTAGAACTCGACCGGGTTGCGCCACAGCACCCGGTCCACGTCGTCCTCGCTGAAACCGGCGTCCAGCATCGCCTGCCCGGTGGCGCGGGTGAGCAGCGGGTCGCTGCGCCCCCAGTCGGCGGCGGAGTTCACCAGGATCCGGTCCGGCCCCCACTCCCGCAGCACCACCGCCATGCGCTCCGGCGACATCTTGGTGTCCGGGTAGATGGAGAACCCCATCCAGCAGCCGCTGTCGGCGATCTGAGCGACCGTCACCTCGTTGAGGTGGTCGACGACGACGCGGCCCGGGTCGATGCCCGACTCCCGCACCACATCCAGGGTGCGCCGGGTGCCGCGCTGCTTGTCGCGGTGCGGGGTGTGCACCAGGACCGGCAGGTCGTGCACGACGGCGAGGGCGAGCTGGGCCGCGAACACCTCGTCCTCCGCCGGGGTCATCGAGTCGTACCCGATCTCGCCCACCGCGACCACCCCGTCCCTGGCCAGGTAGCGCGGCAGCGCACCGAGCACCTCACGGCAGCGCGGGTCGTTGGCCTCCTTGGGGTTCAGCGCGAGGGCGCAGTAGTGGCGGATGCCGAACTGGCTCGCGCGGAACGGCTCCCAGCCGGTCAGCGAGTCGAAGTAGTCGGTGAAGGAACCGGCGTTCGTACGCGGCTGGCCGAGCCAGAAGGCCGGCTCGACGAGCGCGCGCACACCGGCCGCCGCCATCCGCTCGTAGTCGTCGGTGGTCCGTGAGGTCATGTGGATGTGCGGGTCGAAGATGCGCATCAGACTGTCTTCTCCTTGAACTCTGCGGACCGTGCCGACGCGGTGTCGCCGATCCCCCCTTGGTGTGCGGGCCGGGTCGGGTGGTCCTCGGGTGCGGCGGATCGCGCCCACTCCGGGTCGCCGATCAGCGCCAGCAGGACGGTCGCGTCGTCGGGCAGGGACCGCCCGGCGGCCCGCCGCTCGTCGTCCAGGTCGGCCAGCATCCGGGCCAGTTCACCGTCGGCCCGCCGGTCCAGGTCGGCCACGGCGGTCAGCGGTATCTCCATGAACACGCACTTGAGTACGGCCTGCCGCCACATCCCGTCATCGAGCCGACGGGCGGCGGGCCCGACCGCGGCGGCGACGAGCCGCGGGTCGTTGGTACGGATCGCGTCGTGCAGCAACTCCACGGCGGCGTCCCCGATATCGAGGCCCTGCGGCAGCTCCCGCGCACCGGCCCCGGTGCCTGTGTGATGCGGCAGATCCACCGCACCGACCCCGAGACCCGGCCCCGACAGCGCGCGCAGTACCGCCCGCTTCTCCGCCGCGCCCCCCTGCCAGTACAGGGCGGCGACCTGCCGGGCCAGTGCCGCCCCGCGCAGTGGCAGCGCGGTCAGCAGCAGGACCCGGGCCGCGTCGTCGACGCTCCAGTCCGCGAGTTCCGGACCGGCGTCGGCGAGTGGACCCCGGCCGCACCGCCGGCCCACGGCGGGGAACAGCATGGCGATGGCGTCCGGGTTCTGCGCCACCTGCCAGCGGGCGTCACCCAGCCACTGCGGGTCGGCGACCCGGTCCTTCACCACGTCCGTCATGACGTCTGCGAGATGTCGGCCGGTCACAGGGAGACCTCCTCCGCTACACGGGTCGCGCTCAGGAACTCGGCCGCGGCGCGGGCGTGGGTCAGGAACGCCAGCGACGTGCGCGCGACCGCGGGGGCGGCATGGGAGTGGCGGGGCAGCTCAACGGCTGTCAGCCCCCGGTATCCGGTCTCCGCCAGGGCCCGCAGCGCGGCCGGGAAGTCGACCTCGCCGGAGCCGAACTCCAGATGCTCGTGCACATCGCGCCGCATGTCGTCGATCTGGACGTTGACCAGGTGCGGACCGGCCTTGGTGACACAGTCCGCCACCGGCAGCGGCTCGACGCAGCGGCAGTGCCCGATGTCGAGCGTCAGCCCGAAGCAGTCCGGCGCGCCGAGCTTGCCGCGCAGCGCGAACCAGTCGTCGAGCGTCTCCACCAGCATGCCGGGCTCCGGTTCGAACCCCAGCCGTACGCCCGCCGCGTCGGCGGCCTCCACCACCTCGGCACACCCGCGCACCAGCCGGTCCCAGGCCAGCCCCCGCGACACCGCGGAGGGCCGGATGCCGGCCCAGAACGAGACGGCCTCCGCGCCCAGGTCGGCCCCGATGTGCACGGCCCGCCGCAGGAAGTCGAGCCGGGCCGCGGGTTCGTCGTCGAGGAGGGTCGGGGCGTGCTTGCGCCGCGGGTCGAGCAGAAAGCGGGCGCCGGTCTCGATGACGACGGCGAGCCCGAGCCGGTCAAGGCGTGCCGCCAACGCCTCGACGCGGCGGGGCAGTTCCGGTGCGAAGGGGTCGAGATGGTGGTGGTCGAGGGTGAGCGCGACGCCCTCGTAGCCGAGGTCGGCGATGACGGCGAGGGCATCCTCAAGGCGATGGTTGGCGAACCCGTTGGTCCCGTAGCCGAAGCGAATGTCCGAGGAGGTCATAGGGGAGTTCATAGGGGAGGGCACAGGGGAGTTCACAGGGCTCATGTCGGCGACACCCGCCCTGCCAGGACCCGGCCGATCGGTGCGCAGGCGGCCACCACGGCCGCGGCACCGGGCCGCGCCGCCCGCGCGACGAGCGCGCCCTGAAGCGTCGGCAGATTGGTGATCCCGGCCGCGACCGCGGCCCGTACGCTGCCCGCGTCCGGCGTGGCCAACGCCCGTACCTGGGCGTCGCCGTAACCGGCCGCGTACCAGGCGGCCAGCGAGCCGACCAGTCCCGGTCGCGGGGCCCGCCCCGAGGCGGCGAGCGCGACCCCGGCCGTCGCGGCCAGCGTCGCCCCCGGCAGCAGCCGGCCGGCGCCGGACACCTCCCGGCGCGAGAGCGCGGTGACGGTGTATGTGTGCGCCGCGACGGTGAGCGCGGGCACGAGTGCGCCCCGCCAGCCGCCCCGGCGGGTGCTCGCGCCGAGCAGCACGTCCAGCCCGCGGCAGGCGGCCATGGCGGCCGGCCCGGCCGCGGTGCCCTTCAGCTTCACGTCGTACGCCCACACCGCACCGGTCAGCGGTACGGCCACCGCGAGCGCCCTGCGCCCCCCGGCCAGCCCGGCGAGCGCCAGCCCGGCCGCGCTGAGCCCGGCCGCGACACCGAGCGCCGCCTTGGCGCTCACCCGGCCCGACGGGATCGGCCGCTCGGGACGCTCCTTCGCGTCCAGGTCCCGGTCCGCCCAGTCGTTGGCCGCCATCCCCGCCCAGTACAGGCAGACCCCGGCGGCGGAGAGCCCGGCGGTACGCGTGCCGAGGGCGCCCGCGGCGGCGGCACCGGCCACGGCGTCCCCGGGCACCGACAGCGCGGCGGGCGCGCGGACCAGCTCCACGAGATCCCGGGATGTCGTCATCGGCCGCCGTCCGATCCGGTGCCGAGCCCGGCGAGATACGCGCGCAGCGTCTCCCACTGGGCGTGCAGCGCGTGGTCGACGTCGCCCAGCGGGTCCTTGAAGAAGTACGACAGGGCCTCCAGCGGCCCGGTGTGTCCGGCCTCGTGTGCGGCGGCGGTGATCCGGGCCAGGTCCAGGACGAGCGGCGCCGCGAGCGCCGAGTCGCAGCCCTGCCAGGTGAACTGCAAACACATGCCGGTGCCGAGGAAACCGTCGAAGGTGATCAGGTCCCAGGCGGTCTTGAAGTCGCCGATGTCGGCGACGTAGTCGATGCGGGTGTCGCCGTCGGGCGCGTAGCCGAGGGTCTCGTGCAGCACCCGCTGCTTGCTGGCCGTCTTCGCGGCGTTGGCCTGCGGGTCGGTGAGGCTGGCGCCGTCGCCGCCGCCGAGCAGGTTGATGCCGGACCAGGAGCGGACCGAGAGGTTGCGCATCGCGAACATCGGCGCCAGCACCGACTTCAGCAGCGTCTCGCCGGTCTTGCCGTCATGGCCGGCATAGGGCAGGCCGCGCTCGGCCGCGAGCTCGGCGAGCGCGGGCAGCCGGGCTCCGGTGGAGGGGGTGAAGTCGACGAACGCGCAGCCCGTGTCGAACGCCGCGTAGGCGTACAGCGAGCTGGGCGGCAGCACCTTTCCCGGCGCGGCGAGCGCGGCGGTCAGCGCGGCGAGGCCGGCGTGCGCGGGGTGCGACGGGGGAGCGGGTTCGGTGGAGGACACGTTGACCACCACCACCCGGTCCAGGCCGTGCCGTTCGGCGAACGCCCTGATGTCGGCGGCGATCAGCGCGGCGTCCTCGGCCTGGGTGGCGGCGGCCGGGGCGGGCCGCAGGTTCGTCTCCACCGCGTCGAGGTCCTGCTCCAGCGCCTGCACCAGCCGGGCCGGCACGATGCCGGCGGCGGCCAGCTGCTCGGCCTTCTTGGCCACGGGGACCGTCGTCACGTCGTGACCGCCGAAGACCAGGTCGCCGAAGCCGGGCAGCGCCGACACGTCCAGCGCGGGATGAGCGGTCACGCAGCCCACCGGGTCGGTCAGACCGGCACGCAGCGCGAGCGCCCCGATCACGCTGGTGGTGGCGACGGATCCGCGGGCACCGATGAACCAGATGCCAGCACGCACGTTGTCTCCTTCGGTCACGAGTTCGATCACGAGCACAATGGATCTTGTCGGTCTGTCACGACCGGGGGTGGATCTTGTCGGCCTGCCACAACCAGGACGAATCCTGTGGCCTGTCACGACCGGGACGGATCCTGTGGCCTGTCACGACCGGGACGGATCCTGCGGCCTGTGCGTCGCGGGCCGGACCGGGCCTCTAGGGGTAGTCCGGCCCGGCCCGCGAGCGGGGGAGCGGACGTCAGCCGATCTTGACGATCTGTCCGTCGCCGGTGGCCTGGATGTCCGTGGAGCTGGTGCAGGCCGGGGCGTCCGTGCAGGCCGGCCACATCATGGTCTTGTCCGCGACGTAGATGGAGCCGTCGGCGCCGGCCAGGAAGCCGGTGGGCGCGAACAGCTTCTCGTCCGCCAGGACGGTACGGGAGTTGTCCTTGTGGTTGATCTGGATGACGTTGCCGACCGGGTCACCGGTCGGCAGGAACCCGGTCGTGTCGAACTGGGTCACATAGAAGTCACCGTTGGCACCGAAGCCACAGCCGCTGATGGCGCTGAAGCCGCTCTGCCAGACCTTGAGCTTGCCGGTCTTGGGCGAGTACCGGTACACGTTGGCCGCGGTGGCCGAGTTGCCGTGCCCGGTGATCTGGCCGATGTACACGCCACCGTCGGGGCCCACGTCGAGACACATCGGAACGGCGTCCGAGCCGCCCGGCGTCTCGGGCACGAAGGCGAGGACCTTGGTCTTGCCCTTGCGGTCGACCGAGTTCAGCGTGTTCGCGCCCGCGTCCACCAGGTAGAACCCGCCACCCGGCTTCGTCGTCAGCGCGTACGGGTTGGACGCCGGGTAGGTGTCGGACAGGTCCGGGTTGTTCTTGGTCCAGTTCCAGTTGACCGTGCCCGGGTTGGCGATCACCTTGCGCTGCCCGTCGGTGATGTCCATGATCGAGCCGTACTGCTCGGTCAGCGTCTTGGTCAGGTCCGCGGGCAGACCGGCCGGAACCTGCTCCGGCGAGCCGGCCTGGAGCGTGTAGATGTGGCCGTTGCGGCCGACGGTGATTCCGTTGGGGCCGATCGTCTCTTCCTGGTTGAACACGCTCGGCAGGTTCTTGGCGATCCGCACCGGGGTGCCCGAGGAGACGTCCGCGACCGAACCGGTCTGGCCGTAGCACCTGGTGGCGAAGCCGGTGCCCTGGCACGCGGTGGGGGTGGCCCCCATCTCGGTGACCAGGAGCTCACCGTCAGGACCCCAGGCCAGGTTCCGCGGTGAGTCCAGCCCGCGGGCCACCACGGTGACCGGCGCGTCGCTGGTGAGGTGGCGGGTCGGGCGGGCCTTCTGGGAGGCGGCCTCGGCCGCCTGCCCCGACGGTCCGACTCCCAGGCCGACGAGCGCTGCTGTGGCCGCCACTCCGGCGACCAGCATCCTGCTCGTTTTGAGACGCCGCATCTTGGACTCATTCCCTCCGGTCGAAACCACGACTTGCTGACTGGTGTTCACGACAGGACGCACCGGGACCGACTCGCACTGATGCGGTATGACCCGCCCCCTGCATCTTGTTCTGGCGCCTCAGCATCATCGACATGGCTTGTTCATGACTGCCGATCAACTTGGCGCCGACTTGGCGCCGAGCACCCACCGCCCCCCGCCCCCAACTCCCGCTGCTCGTCCCCCGCTTGCGGCCGAGTACAGCCGACGGGGCAAGGGCGGACTTTCCAGTTACGTTCGAGGTCCGCCGGTCACATTTCGGCGCCGCGGACTGTCATGGGGGTGGGACCGCGGATCGACGCGGTCGCACACGGCACGGAGCCGAGGCACACGGCGGATCAGGCCGGATGCGAGGAATCCGGCCTACTGATACCGGAACAGATCGGGAGAGACCATGGGTGACAGGCTCGACATGTCGTTGATGTACGCGATGCACAACGCGCTGCGGCGCGAGCTGGAGATCATGGCGACGATCACGGCACGCGTCGACGACGACCCGCGGCGCACCCTCGCCGGTGCCGCCGGCTGGGACATCTTCAAGAAGGCCCTGCACATCCACCACACCGCCGAGGACGAGGCGTTGTGGCCGGTGCTGCGCCAGACCGTGGCCGACCGCCCCGACGACCTGGCCCTGCTGGACGCGATGGACGCCGAGCACGCCTCCATCGACCCGCTCGTCGAGACCATCGACGCCGCCCTCGCCGACCCGGAGGCCGACGCCGAACGCCTCGCCGCCGCCGTCGACTCCCTGGCCACCAACCTGACCGGCCACCTCAAGCACGAGGAGGACCAGGCACTGCCCCTGATCCAGGAGGTCCTCACCCTTGAGCAGTGGCAGCATTACGGCAGGATCCACGGCGCCAAGACCGGCCCCGACGGCCCCCTCCTGACCCCCTGGGTCCTCGACGGCGCCGACCAGGAGACCGTCGACGGAATGCTCGCCATCCTCCCCGAGCCCGTCCGCGCCGCGTACCACGCCGCCTGGGTGCCCGCGTACATCGAACTCGACAGGTGGAACACCAAGAACTGACAAGGCACAACGCACAACGCACAACGAACGCGGCCTCTACCCACCAGAGGCCGCGTCCCCTTTTAGGCGTCCAGGCCGGTGCGCAGCTCACACGGCAGAGCTCTGCCAAGCCTCTCTTCCAGCCTGAGCCAGGCTTCAGGTTCGTCGGCATCGCTGCGGCCCTTGTCCGCTACCGCCGAGACGACGCCCAAGGGGCGCGGGGAACTGCGCGACCAGCCACAACGGCGCCGCAGCCACAACGGTGCCGCACCCGCACCCGCATCGCACCCGCACAACGCCACCACGCGCCCCTCCCCGCGGATCCTCAGCGCGAGGCGAGCACCCGCCCCCCATCGAGCGTCACCACCTGGTCGGCCCCGGCGAAGCCCGCCCGCTCATGGGTGACCAGCAGTGTCGTACGGCCACGCGTGGCATCGAGGATGTCGGCGAGCACGGCCGAGGCGGTGTCCGGGTCGAGTCCCTCGGTGGGCTCGTCCAGGACGAGGACCGGCGGATCGGCGAGCAGCGCACGGGCCAGCAGCAGCCGCGTCCGCTGACCACCGGACACCTGGGTGCCGTCCGGGCCGAGCACGGTGTCGAAGCCGTCGGGCAGCGACTCGATCCAGTCCAGGATCCGCGCCCGGCGCGCCGCCTCCCGCAGCTCGGCGTCCTCGGCGTCCGGCCGCGCCAGCAACAGGTTGGCGTGGATGGAGGCGTGGAAGACATGGGCGTCCTGCGTCATCCCGGTGATCACACGCCGCACCTCGTCACCGGCACAGTCCCGCAGCTCACGGCCACCGACCACAACGCTGCCGCCCTCGTACTCCACGAACCGCATGAGCGCAGCGATCAGCGTCGACTTCCCCGACCCACTCGCACCGAGCAGCACAGTGCGCCGCCCGGCAGGCAACTCCAGGCTCAGCCCGTCCAGGGCCGCCGCCCCGCCCACCTCATGACGTACCGTCAGGTCCTCGATCCGCACCCCGACCGCCCCGTCGATGTCGAGCGACACCGGAGCAGCCGGCTCGACGACCGGAGCCGGAGTGTCGAACAGCTCCGCCAACCGCCGTGCCCGCACCCGCACTTCGGCCAGCCGGAACGCGGCCCCCGGCAGCGGCTCCAACGCCTCGAAGGCAACCAGCGCCAGCACGGCCAGCACGGTCAGCTGTACGGCGGGCAGTCGCCCGTCGGCATGGGCGCGCAGCGCACCGTGCACCACCGCGACCAGCGTCGCGCCCTGGAAGAGCAGTAGTACGGCCGAGGCCAGCGAGGTGGTCAGCGCGCGCCGCCGCTCCAGCCTGGCGATGCGCGCGGCGGCATCCTGCGCCCGCCCCACGGCCCGCCCTCGGGCCCCGTACGCGGCGAGGTCCGCCGCGCCCTCCGTCAAGTCGACCACGCGCGCGGCGAGTTCGGCCCGAGCCACCGCTTGCTCCCGTCCGGTGCGGTGGGCCACGGCGAGCACCGCGGCCGGCACCAGCAGTACAGCCAGCGCCAGCAGCAGCCCCAGCAGCAGCCCCGCCTGCGGCAGCAGCATCCACGCCGTCACCGTGGCGGCGATCCCCACGGCGAGCGCCGCGCCGGTCGGCAGCAGCACCCGCAGCAGCAGATCCTGGGCGGCGTCGACATCATCGACCAGCCGCGTCAGCAGATCGCCGCTGCGAAAGGCGGGTGTCCCCGCGGGCGCCAACGGCACCAGCGCCTCGTACACCCGCGTCCGGAACCCGGCCACGGCCCGCAGCACCCCGTCATGCCCCAGCAGCCGGTCGCCGTAGCGCAGCGCGCCGCGCCCCAGGGCCAGGGCGCGCACGGCGACGATCGCCAGGCTCACCGAGGCGAGCGGCGGATGCTCGGCGGCCCGCGTGATCAGCCAGGACGCGGTGGCCATGAGGGCCGCCGCGGCCAGTTCGCTGCCGGCCGCGGCGAGCCCGGCGGGCAGCAATCGACGCCAGTACGGCAGCAGGTGGCGCGCCAGCCGCAACGTCGGATGAGGGGACCCGCCTGACGGCCGGACGGGGGAATGGACGGCCGCCAGGCGGGAGTCGGTACGGCCAACGGCCGCCACGTGCGAGGTCATGAGGCCACCGGCCCTTCTACGGGCACCAGTTGGGACGAGACGAGGTCACTGAGGGCGTGCCGGGTCACCATCGTGCCCACGTCCGAGTCGACCCGCCCGCCCCTCATCGTGACGATCCGGTCGGCGTACGGCAGCAGGCTGGTGCGGTGGGCCACCACGATCGCGGTGCGCCCGCGCATGAGCCGCACCGTGGCGTGGGTGACGGCGGCCTCGCTGTCGGGGTCGAGGTGGGCGGTCGGTTCGTCGAGCAGCAGGATGGGGGCGTCCTTGAGGAAGGCCCGGGCGATCGCGATGCGCTGGCGCTGGCCGGCGGACAGTCCCGCGCCGTGCTCGCCGAGCGGGGTGTCGTAGCCGCGCGGCAGCGCCTCGATGAACGCGTCGGCGTGTGCGTCGCGGGCGGCCTGCCGTACCTCGGCGTCGCTCGCGTCGGGCCGTCCGAGGCGGATGTTGTCGGCGACGGACGCCGCGAACAGATGGGGCCGTTGTGGCACCCAGGCCAGCCGCTCGCGCCACTCGTCGGCGTCCAGGCGGTCCAGGTCGATGCCGCCGACCGTGATGCGGCCCGTAGAGGGCTGGGTGAAGCCGAGCAGCAGGGCCAGCAGCGTGGACTTTCCGGCCCCGCTGGGCCCGACCAGGGCGATGTGCTCCCCGGGCCGCACATGCAGCGAGACCCGGTCCAGGGCCGCTGCCGCGCGCCCCGGATAGACGACGCCGACGCCGTCGAGCCGTACCGACACGGCACGCACCTCGGGCACCGCGATCCGCTCATCCGACCGCGCACCGCGGTCCTCGCCCTCGTCGAGGACCGCGAAGACCTGCTCGGCCACCGTGACCCCCTCGGCGCTCTCGTGGAACGCGGCCCCCATCGCCCGCAGCGGCAGATACGCCTCGGGCGTCAGGAACAGCACGATCAGCGCCGTCCGCAGATCCAGGTGGCCGTCCAGCAGCCGCAGCCCGACCGGCACCGCGACCAGCGCCACCGACAAGGTCGCGACCGTCTCCAGCACGAACGACGACAGGAACGCCACCCGCAGCGTCCGCATCGTGGCCCGCCGGTGCGCGTCGGCCATCTCACCGACCCGCCCCGCCTGGTAGTGGTCCCGCCCGAACGCCCGCAGCGTCGGCAACCCGGCCACGACGTCCAGGAAATGACCGCCGAGCCGCGCCAGCAACCGCCACTGCCGCGCGGTGCGCCGGGCGGTGTGCATGCCGACCAGCGCCCCGAACACCGGGATCAGCGGCAGGGTCACGACGACGATCAGTGCCGAGGTCCAGTCCGTCGCGAACAGCCACCCGACGACCGCGACCGGTACGACACCGGCGGCGGCCATCGTGGGCAGCGCCCCGGTGACGTACGGGTCCAGGGTGTCGAGGCCACGGGTGAGCAAGGTGGCCGTCTCCCCGTGCCGGCCCGCCGCGAGCCTGAGCGGCGCCGCCTGGCCGAGCCGGTCGGTGAGCCGCTCGCGCAGCACGTGCTTGGCGCCGGACGCGGCACGCTGCGCGAGCACACCGCGCGCCCACGCCAGCAGCGCCCGTCCCACGACCACGGCAGCCAGCGCGGCCAGCGTCCCGAAGGCGACCGTGTGCCCGCCGAACCCGTCCGCGAGCACCGTCGCCAGCAGGGTCACCTGGCCGACGACGAGCCCCGCGCCGAGCAGCGCGAGGGCCGTCGAGTTCGCCAAGTGGCGCCGCAGCACCGGAAGTTCCCGCATCAGCCGACGTTCGACCGGTTTCATCCCGGACCCCTTCCCCTTCCCGTACGGCCGCTGCTCAGAAGTAGCTGGGGTGGCGAACGCCCGTACGGCCGCGGAACGCCCACCAGCTCCACGCCTGGTACGCGAGGATCGTCGGCACCACCAGCACCCCGAACACGCTGAGGATCTTCAAGGTGGCGTCGTCGGTGACGGCGTCGTGGATGTCGAGGCCGTGCCCGGCCGAGCTGATCAGCAGATACGGGTAGTGCCCCGCCCCCACCAGCAGCACCGGCAGCGCGGTCGCACAGCAGGTCGCCACGAACGCCCGCACCTCATGCCCGCCGGTGAAAGACCGCCAGGCGACAGCGAGCGCCACCACAAGGGCTCCGGCGATGACTCCCGACACCCCGCGATTGGTCATCGAGGCGCCCGAGCCGAAGAAGGTGAGCAGCAGCGCGACAACGGCCGCGCCCCCGGCACCCACCAGCAACGTGGCACCCAACTCCCGTGCCTTCGCAGCCATTTCGGACTCCGACCGGATGGCGACGAAGCCGGCGCCGTGCGCGGCGAAGAGCAGGATCGTGGCGATCCCGCACACCAGCACGAACGGCGAGAACACCTCGCCGAACCCGACGTGGAAGCTGCCGTCGGCCCGCCGCGGCACTCCGTGCAGCAGCAGCCCCACCACCAGCCCCCAGCACAGTGCGGGCACCGCACCGCCGAACACGACCAGCGCGTCCCACACTTGCCGGCTCCGGGCCCCACGGGCCCGCCGGCGCAGCTGCACCGCCGCGTTGCCGAGCACCAGCCCGGCCAGAATCGCCACGATCAGCGGGTAAAGCCCGGACAGCAGGGTGCCCTCCAGATGCGGGAAGGCACCGAACATCACCCCGGCGAAGGCCACCAGCCACACCTCGTTGCCGAGGAAGAACGGCGCGATGGCGTCCAGCGCGGCATTACCGCCCGCAGGTTTCTCGGCCCGCGCCTCCTCCTCGCTTCCGTCGCGGAGGAAGGGGTGCAGCATCTGTGCGCCGTAGTCGTATCCACCGAGCACGAAGTACCCGGCGAGCATCAGGCCCAGCAGGCCCAACCAGGCGATCTCCAGAGACATCTCGCTCAACTCTCCCTCTAGAAAGCCGGGACCGGCCGCTTGTCGTCGGCGCCGCCCGTGGGCTGCTCGGGCAGACCCTCGGGAAGCGGCTCGGTGACGCCGAGCTGGGTGGCGTCAGGACCGCGTACGGCGAACCGGGCGATCAGCGTCCAGTTCGTCACCGCGAGCCCCACGAAGATGGCGATGAACACCGTGCAGGACACGATCAACGAGGCCCTGCTGACGTGGGACAGGGCGTCCTCGACCGTCAGATGGCCGTAGACGATCCAGGGCTGGCGCCCGACCTCGCGCACCACCCAGCCGGCCACCGAGGCGAGGAAGGCGAACGGGATGACCGCCACCATCAGCCAGGCCATGGGACGCCACCGCACCAGCCGGTCCTTCCACAGCAGGAACACGGCGATGAAGGTGATGGTCGAGATCGTGTTGCCGATGATGGTCATGGCGTTCATCGACAGGTGGATCCAGCCCTCCGGCGGCACGTAGTCGCCGGGACCGAACTGCTCCACCAGCCGCCGCTGAACCTCGGCGACGCCGGAGTTCTCCAGCACGGCGTTCTTCATCGGCTGGGTCCGCTCGATGATCGGACGCTGCAACTCACCCACGACGACGACGAAGAACGAGGCGAGCATCGCCACCCACGTACCCAGCCGCAGCGAGGAACGGAACAGCTCCGTCTCCTTCGTTCCCCGAAGGAAGTGGAAGCAACTGACGCCGGCGACGAACAGACCGCCCGTCGTCAGCGCGGCCAGCACGATGTGGGCGAGGGCGACCAGTGACATCTCGTTGGTCAGCAGCGCCCCGAAGTCGGTCAAGTAGGCGACACCGCCGCGCACTTCGTAGCCGACCGGGTGCTGCATGAAGCCGTTGGCGATGAGGATCCAGTACGCGGAGGCGTACGCGGTCAGGGCGACCAGCCAGATCAGCGTGACGTGCACGCCGCGCCGCAGCCGGCCCCAGCCGAAGATCCACATTCCGAGGAAGGTGGACTCGGCGAAGAACGCGATGAGCGTCTCCAGCGCTAGGGGAGCGCCGAAGACGTTCCCGGCGAACTTGCTCAGTCCGCTCCAGCTCAGGCCGAACTGGAACTCCATGACAAGGCCGGTGACGATACCGACCGCGTAGTTGATGACGTAGAGCTGCCCCCAGAAGCGCGTCATGCGCTCCCGGACAGCCCTCTTGGCGGGATCACGGGTATATGCGGCCCTGGTGTGCATGAACGCGACCAGGGGGACGAGCCCCATGGTGAGGATCACGAACAGCCAGTGGATACCGGTGGTGGCCGCGAACTGGAGTCGGGCCAGCTCCGCAGCGCTCATGGTGCGACCTTCCTGAGGGAGGGCGGCGGGACAAGGACAGAAGTGCGGGACCCTCGCGTCGCGTGTACAGGCATCGGGCGGTGAAGCCCGCCACCTGTGCGGTGGCCCCGGAAAGACGGTAGAGAACAACACTCATGCATTTCCAAGACCGGTTTTGCCATGTGACGATGCCTCGACAGTTATAGGTGAAGGTGGACCGTGGATCTGCTTCAGTTGCGCTACTTCCAGACCGTCGCCCGTTTCGAGCACATGAGCCGCGCCGCGGAGGAACTGGGCATCGCCCAACCCTCGCTCAGCCGCACTATTGCCCGCCTTGAGGCCGAGTTGGGCTCCCCGCTGTTCGAGCGCCACGGCCGCGGCATCAAACTCAACGCCGGCGGCACCATGTTCCTGCGCCACGTCGACCGCACCCTCAGCGAGCTCGACGACGGCGTCAGAGCCGTCCGCGAGGCCGGTGACCTGGGCCTGGGCCGGGTCGGCATCGCCTGCGAGACCCTCCTGACGATCACCACGGTCCTCGGCAGCTTCCGCCTGGCCCACCCCCGCGCCGAGGTCCGCCTCTTCCAGTCCAACGCGGAGGAGATGGAACGCCAACTACGCGCGGGCGAGGTCGACTTCTGCGTAGCCTCGCAGCACCTGAACGACCCCCACCTGGACTCCCTCGAACTCACCCGGGAGGAGGTCCTGCTGGCCGTTCCCCGAGGTCACTGGCTGGACGGACGCGACAGCGTGACGATCCCCGAGATCGCCGACGAGCCCTTCGTCACCACCCGCAGGAGCCACTGGCAACGCGCCCTGCTGGACCGCCTGTTCGCCTCCGAGGGCCACACCCCGGTGATCTCCTGCGAGGGCGACGAGCCCGGCGCCAGCCAGGTCCTCATCAGTGCGGGCCTCGGCATCGGCCTCATCCCGGCGATGTCCCGCCAGGCCGGCACCGACACCCGCGTCCCCGTCGCCTGGGTCCACCTGGACGCCCCCGCCTGCCACCGCGTCCTCACCCTGGTCTGGCGCCGCGACGCCTACCTCTCCGAAGCGGCCGTGAAATTCCGGGAATTCATCACATCCCGCCCCTTCATGACCCACCGCCTACCGGACCCCCGCCGACCAAATCCCTAGACCCTCTCGACCGATCCTCAAGCAGAACTGGACTTGGCCCGCCCAAAGTCCTCTGGTACGTTCACTGCCCTTCCCCGCCCGCCCCGCGCCGTATTGCCGGGCGGCGAGCTGAAGAGCCGGAGAGGTGTCGCGTCCCCACCGACTCTCAAGCGATCCTCCACGCCTCTTCACTGGGGTCCACATGCCCAAGATCACGTACATCTCCGCCGACGGCACCGAACGCACCCTCGACGCCCCCATCGGCACGACCGTCATGCGCGCCGCCGAACTCAACGACGTAGAAGGCATCGTCGCCCAGTGCGGCGGCAACATGCAGTGCGCGACCTGCCACGTCTACGTCGACGAAACCACCCTCGACAAACCAGACCCCCCACACCCCGACGAGCACTACATGCTCGACTACACCGTCTGCCCCCGCCGCCCCACCAGCCGCCTCAGCTGCCGCCTGAAGATCACCGAGGCGATGGACGGCCTGATAGTCCACACCCCCGAACGCCAGAACTGACGCGCCCAAGCCGGACCCGACCCGCCATCCACCCCCAGCCAAGGTGAGGAACGGAAACTGCGGAGGACCGCCGTTCCACCGACACACACCTGGGGGCCCGATGACGTCCGGAGAAGCCGACATAACCCGCCTGTACGCGGCCGTGGAAGAAGCAGCAGCCCTGCTGGGCGTGGACTGCTCACGTGACGCCATGTGGCCGGCCCTCACCGCGTTCCAGGACGTACTCACCGACGGCAGCGTCGTCTTCAACATGGTCACCAGCGGCGGCCACATCGGAGACCTCTCCTTCGACTTCACGATGCCCACCGCCGCCGGCGACCCCTACACCCGCGCCCTGACCCACGGCCTGGTCGACGACACGGACCACCCCATCCGCACCCTCTTCGCGGACATCCAGGCCCGTTTCCCGATCCAGTCCTACGGCGTCGACCACCGCCTCAACGGCGGTTTCAACAAGGCCTACGTCTTCTTCCCGCTGAGCGACCTCCAGGACCCGGCCCGCCTGGCGGACCAGCTGCCGTCCATCCCCAGCGGCCTGCAAGAACACCTGCGCACCTTCGCCGCCCACGGCCTGGACAACAAGGTCTCCGCGATAGCGATCGACTACGCGCGCCGCACCTGGAACCTCTACTTCAACGGCCTGTCCCCCGAGCACGTCACCCGCGACTCAGCTCTCTCCCTGATCCGCGAGTTCGGCCTCCCGGACCCCAGCGAGCAGCTGCTCTCCTTCATAGAGACGTCGTCGGCGCTGTACCCCACCTTCGGCTGGGACTCCACGAAGGTGGAACGCCTGAGCTTCTCCACCCGCACCACGGACCCCAGGGCCCTCCCCGCCCTCCTGGAGCCGAAGCTCGGCGAGTTCGCAGCCAACGCCCCGTACACCTACGACGGCGACCGAGTCCTCGTCTACGCAGGGGCCCTGTCCCGCAGCGAGGAGTACTACAAACTCGCCACGTACCACCAGCTGGCCTCAGCGGCCCACGACCGCATCCGCACAGCAAGCTGACCGGACGTCAGTCCCGCGCAGGGCCGGGCCAGCCACACAACAACACATCAAGGGCGTCGATCACCCGATCCCAGCTCTCCGAACTCTCCGGAGCGCTGTGACTGAACCCGCCCTGCGCCTCCAGGCTGACAAAGCCGTGGAAGGTGCTGCCCAGCAACCGGACGGCATGCGTCTGCTCAGGCTCCACGAGGTCGTACCCCCGCAACACGGCCCGAGTCATCAACGCATGCCGTCCCCCCGCACTACGAGCCGCCTCCTCCGGCGTGAGCCGCAACTGAGCAGCCGCATACCGCCCAGGATGCTCCCGCGCATAGTCCCGATACACATCCCCGAGCGCCCGCAGGGCATCCTTCCCGGCCCGCCCCGCAAGCGCGACGGCCCCCCGATCGGCAAGCTCCTCCAGCGCGAGCAGCGCGATGCGCACCTTGAGGTCATGCGAGTTCCGCACATGCGAATACAGACTCGCGACGGTGACCCCGAACCCCCGAGCCAGGCCGGAAACAGTCACCTGCTCAAACCCGACCTCATCGGCCAGTTCGGCCCCGGCGAGCACCACCCGCTCAGCACTCAGCCCCACACGCGCCACGACATCACCCCAAAAAGCAAAATACCTTAACCCCCCGCCTAAACCCATTAGGCAAGCCATCCTCCCTCCACCTGGTAACACCTGTTACCATCCAGGCATGGCAAAGACACAACTGGGCGCCCGCGTAGACGACGAGGTCGCCGAGCTCGCGAAGGCCCGTGCCAAGGACCGTGGCCTGAGCGTCGGCGACTACATCGCCGCCCTGGTCCGCGAGGACACCGACGGCCTGCGCGCCCGCGGCCTGGAGGCCGCCCGCCGCTTCCTCGACGAACACCAGGCCCTCTTCGACGAGGCCGAGGACGCCGACCGCACCGCCTCGGGAGCGCACGCCGCCTGATGGACCTGCACATCGACGTCCCCTGGATCCTGCAAGTCGCCGAACTCGCCGGCGCCCGAGACCCCGCGCCCGACGACTACGGCATCCCGGTCGCCGCCGTAGCCGCCCACCGCGCCGAACTCCTCGACCACCCGGTCTACGACGGCCCCTACGCCCGCGCCGCCGCCCTCATCCACATCCTCGGCCGCTGCCGCTGGCTGGAACGCTCCAACATGGCGGTAGCCGCGGCGACGGGCGTCATGTACCTGGAAGCCTCCGGTATCCCCGTCAAGCCCACCCGAGAGAACGCAACGGCCCTACGCGACCTCCTCCGCGATCCTGCCTGCACCACCGCGAGGATCGCCACCCAGCTGCGCACCTGGCCGACCGCCACATAGCACCCGCCGCACTGGCCCAACTCCCTCTGCTACGCCGCTAGAACGGGCACATTCGCCCGCACCGGCTGCCCCAGTGGCCGTGCGCCCCGCTCCTGCCGACCGGCGAAGACGAAGAGCCGCAGCACGAGGAACCGACCGACCCCGGCAAGCCCGGAAGCGCCGAGATAGACGACCTGCTCGGTCAGCATGCCGGGGGAGGACTGCACCAGGTGCAGGAGGTAGACGGCGAGGCTGGTCACGACATAGGCGGCACCGGCCGACCCGGCGGACTGCCAGTGCTCACGCCACCCGGCCCCGCGCTTCTTGCCGAAGGTGTAACGGGCGTGAAGCTCGGTGCACAGCACCGTGGAGACGGCGGTGACGAGGGCGTTGGACAGCCCCCAGGGCATGACGACGGCCAACATCGCCACGGCGAAGCTGCTGAGCACCCCAACACCCCCACCGAAGACCACGAACCGCAGGAAGGAGGCGAAGGGCTTGTCCGAGAGCCGCGACATGGCTGTGTCCTTCCGGGCTGAGGGCACCGATGGCGCCGACACGTGGTTTCTGATGCTGGAAAAGCTACGTTGCGTTCATGGATGAGGCAATCAAATTATTGCCACCGACTCTCATCTCTCCAGGTAGAAGCCAGCATTTCGTTGCAACGAACGAAGGTTCAATGCAATGAATCCCAGTCGATACGTTGCAACGGAGCGGGAGTGAACGCTACGCGGAGAGCACGAGGTTCAGTCCCACTGCTGGTCCGCGAGGGAGGAGACCGGCTGAGGCTTCCCGATGACGGCCAGCGCGATGAAGAAGCTGATCTGCCCGATGGCGATGGTGAGGGTGGCCAGCGCCTTCTTGTCGTAGTGCCGGGCCACCTCGGCATACAACTCGTCGGTGACACGCTCCCGACCGTGCGGAGCAGCCTGAAGAGTGGCCTCCACCAGAGCCAGAGCAGCCCGCTCGGCCTCGGTGAAGTACGGCGCGTCCTGCCACGAGGCAACCGCGGTGATGCGCTCCTCCGACTCCCCGGCCTTACGCAGGAAGCTGGTGTTCAGAACCGTCAGATACGTGTTCCCGACGATCTGCCCGGCCCGCAGATGAACGAGGTTGATCGTGGTGCGCGGCACCGACTGATTCCCCGTGGCCCGGAAGAACGCGGCGCTGATGTCCTTCATCTCCGGCACGTAGGCGGTCGGGTCAGGCATCCGGGAGATCGAGGCGGGGTCCGTGTGTGTCATGGCTGCTCTCCTTCGCGTCAACGTCGAGGTGTTCACTGCATTGACGGATGCCAGAAGGAATTTGTGACGAGAGCAGGCAGGGGAGTGCGACTCAGCCACGAAGACCCGCGAAAACCGCTTGGCGGCCCGGGGCCGGTCGCTGCTACATTCGCCGAGGCCGTGCGAGAGATCGAGGAGGTGGTACCCGTGAACGTATCGACATGGGTGCTCTCCTCAGGAGTCACGGGCGGACGATAGGCAGGTCGTCCGGGAGCGCCGTTGCAGTGCACTCCCGAAAGGCACGACCATGCACGTCACCTCCGACCAGCGTCTCGACGACGAAGTCCGCGAGCGCGCCTTCACCCTCGGCGACATCCCCGGCTTCCTCTGGACCCCCGCATCAGCCTCCGCAGCCGCACCGGTGCCACTGATCCTGCTCGGCCATCCGACTCTCGGGCTGACGAGGATGTATCCCCGACTCGCGGCCCGCGCCCGGCACAGCGCGGCGCAGGGCTTCGCCACGGCCACCATCGAACTCCCCGGCTGCGGGGACCGCCCCCGCTGGCCCGCCATGGAGCAGACCCGCGCCGAACTGCGCCGAACACTGAAGGCCGGTGAACCGGTCGACGACGAACTCATCGACGCCCTGATCCTCCCACTGGTCGACAAGGCCGTCCCGGAATGGCAGGCCACCCTGGACGCCCTCCTCGCACGGCCCGAGATCGACGGACCGGTCGGCTACTCGGGAGGCGTGATCTCCATCGGCGTCCGGCTGGCATCGGTCGACCCGCGCATCAAGGCCGCCGGCCTCTTCGCCGGGAGCTACGTCCCGCGCTCCATCCTCGAAGAGGCCCGCCAGGTCACCATCCCGCTGCACGTCCTCCTGCAATGGGACGACGAAGGCAACGACCGCCAGGCCGCCTTGGACCTGTTCGACGCCTTCGGCTCCAAGGAGAAGACCCTGGAGGCCAACATGGGCGGCCACACCGGCGTCCCGCAGTTCGCGGGCGAGAGCGCGGCCCGGTTCTTCACACGGCACCTGAACTAAACCCGGGCGGGTCAGACCACCACCAGATCACACTCCGTCTTCCAGGACGGGCCTTCGTAGCAGCGGCGGCCGCCACTATCGAAGTGGCGGCCGCCCCGCGCCTGGTGGCTCAGTACAGGTCCTGCGGCATGTCCTCGAGACCGCTCGTCTCGAACTCGGCATCGCTCATCGCCACCCCGCCGAGGAGGCCGTTCATGAGCTCGTCCATGTCGAGCGTCGTGGCACCGGCCGGCGCGGTGGGCTTGGTGCCCTCGCGCATCCGCAGCGTCAGGCCCAGCTTCTTCACCTTGGCGTTCTCGGCCAGCTTGGCGAGGTCGAGGTCGACCTGGGCCAACTCGCCGTTCTTGAGCGTGAAGTCGGCCGTCACCTTGGCGTTGGGAGCGTCCTTCAGATCCTTCTCCGTCGGCAGCTCCATGCCCGGCGGCAGGTCCTTCACCAGCGGCCGGACCTCACCGAGCAGTTCGGTGACCAGCGTGCGGAAGGGAGCCGTGGCGATGACGTGCTCAGTACCATCCCCGCCACCAGCAGTCTTGAACTTCACCTCGCGGGCGATGACCCCGCGCAGGGCCTTCACCAGCTTCTTCTGCGTCTTGGAGTCGAGAGAAGGCGCGGCACCCCCCTCGGCGCCGGCACCACCCTCGGCGGCAGCCTTGTCCATCTCCTCGGTGTTGAACTTGACCCACTTGCCCTGAAGGACGTCCTTCATCGCCCCGGCCTCCGGGGGCAGATCGTCAGCGTCCGGCAGAGGACTGCCCATCGTCTTGCCGACGGCGTCCATGTCGGCACGGATGTAGGTGTAGTCGCCGATCATCCGGTACTCGATGAGGTCACCGTCCGGCGTACTGACCTTCATGGCCGTGCCGACGAGGTCCTTCTCACCGGACTCCTCAAGCGGCTTCTTCGACTGCACGGTGACCGTGATCTTCGCGTCACTGAGCAACTCAGCGGCCTCGTCCGGTATCTCCTCACCGGGCGCCGGGTCGGACGAGTCGTCGAGTGCCTTCAGCGACGCGGCATCGGTGTCCAGGTCGACCTCGAAGGAGAGCGTCTTCTCCTTCCCGAGCTGCTCGAAGGCCTGCTCGAGCTTCCTGCCCGCGGACAACTGCTCCACCGTCCCGCAGGCAGCGGAACCCGCGAGGACGGCACCGACAACAGCGGTGGCGGCCAGGGTCTTACGAATGGCGTTGATGATGATCTCCTCGTGGTCCCGACCACAACATGACGTGATCAACCAGAAGACTCTCAACACGCCTCCATGGTTGTCCTGTCCATTTCGTGTCGGCCCGGAGCCGCCTCCCGGCAGCCCGCCTCCGCACGTGCGGATTCAGTGATCACCGGACAGTGGATGTTCCGCTGTGTCACCTTTCGACAGCGCTACGAAGCCACATAAGCCCGCCTTTCGAGGAGCACCATGCCCGCCCCCGCCCCCACCGCCGAACAGAGCGGCGCCATCGACGCTTTCCGGCGCGGGGACCATCTGGTCCTGCAAGCCGGCGCCGGAACCGGCAAGACGACAACGCTGTCGATGATCGCCTGCTCGACAAAGGCCACCAGGTCGCCCTCGTAGGCGGCGGAGAGTCCCTACCGGCTCTCGCGAGAGCAGCCCGCGACCTCAAGGCCGGCAAACGAACCACCCACCCCGACTGATCCTCTTCGAGTCCTGGGGCGAACTCCAGGAGTACGCCGAGTACGACCCGTCAGGCCGCGACCTCCTCCCCCTGGTCGACCTCGTCGACGAACACGGCGTCGACGTCATCCTGACCGCGGTGGACAGACTCGCCGACGAACAGAACGCCGAAATCACCGTCTCCACCGCCCACAAGGCCAAGGGCCGCGAATGGTCCTCCGTCCGCATCGGCGAGGACTTCACCCCACCCGCCGGCCAGGAAGAAACCGACGAGAACGGCACCCCCCTCCCCGGCGACATCGACGACGCCGAAGCCCGCCTCGCCTACGTCGCCATCACCCGAGCCCGCCACCAACTCGACCTGGGCGGCCTGTCCTGGATCAACCAGCATTCCGCGGGCAACCCTGACGGCAAACGTGTGCCGCAGCCCCCGACCTCACCCTCGCCGTGGGACTTGCTGGGCCCTTCACCGAGTCACAGGCCAGGCACATCGTGATTCCGGTGAGTGTTTCGTAGTGGTCGCACAGTGCTTGTACGGACTGGGCAAGCCGCATCACACGTTCGTGCTCACCCATGAGTCCGGCACGTTCCACCACGGTGAGGCGACGGCGTGCCTCCTCGACGTCGGCGAGGATCTCGTCCGACCTCGTTGCCACGAAGCACTCGATCCCACCGATGAGCGCCCTTAGGCCGCGGCTGAATTCCACGCTGTGGTTCTTGACGACGTCGTAGCGGGGCAGGATGCCCAGAGACAGGTAGGCGAGGGCAGCCTTCCGCCACGGACCCACATCTACCTCGGCATGTTCGCGGGTCTTCGCCGAGTCGTTCCTGCCCGCCTCATACGAGGTCATGAACGCCCCTGGCGGAGTACGCCGGCCAGCTTGAGCGCGACGTCGGCACGCACACAGCCCAAGCTGACCAGGTTGAGGGTGGGCGAGGCTGTGTCGGCTCCCAGGGAAGGCAGGACGATCCCGGCCTCCGTCAGCGCTCCGCGCAGCACTTCGACCGCGTCGGCGGCCTCGGTCGTGTCCGGCTTCCGTGCAGTGGTCATGAACTCAGCTTTGGCCTGGGGGAGTTCAGTCCGACAGCAGGTATCCGCCATTATTCTCGGATAGTTACTGCATATGCTCGAACATTCTCACGCGGTGCCAGAGAGGTCGTAGCCGCGCCAGGTGCCCCGGCGACATGCTGATCAATACGGAGCACGGCCCGGCGAGGGAGGAGCACATGACGCGCAACATCCGATTCAACGGCACCGGCAGCGGGGATACCGGTTGCCCGTCGATCCACGAAGACGTTGATACAGGCCAGGTGATCGTCCACGGCCCGCCATTGACAGACCCCGAGGAGATCGCTCAACTCCAGCACTTCGGCCCCGACGAAGTCGCGGTCGTCGTCCCGCGTGAGCTGATCAGTGACTGGGCCCCCAAAGACCGGACGCGGCAGGCCCGCATGATCGACCTCGACGCCTTCAACCGGCTCTTCGAGATCTTCGAGCACACCGCCTGGCGGCTGGAGACCCGGCGCCGTTACGCCTCCGACGAATCGACCGAGACGTACGCACAGTTCCTCGCACACGGGCACGTCGACTGGGACATGAGCACCTGGTACTGCGAGACGATCAGGCGCCAGACATCGACAGGAAAGACCGTCGCCCGCGTCCGACTGATCGACGACCCGGCGACCACAGGACAGCGCTACCTCCTGGCCAACGCGGAGCGGAACACCGAACTGGGGGAGGACATCCGCACCCTTCGCCGGGAGGATGCCGAGCGGCTGCGGCTGGGGAACGAAGACTTCTGGATCTTCGACTCGCGCCTGGTAGCCCGGCTCAACTTCACGCCGGACGACGAACTCACCGGCGTGGAACTCATCACCGAACCCGCCGAGGTGATCAGGTACGCGATGCTCCGTGACGCAGCCTGGCATCACGCCGTGCCCTTCCAACAGCACGCCACGGCCACCCACTGACCGGCCGGGACGGGGACCGGTGACGACGGACTACCAGCACGCACGCGAGGCGCTCGGGGTGCGTCTGCGCGAGCTCCGCATGTCCGCGCCGGAGGGGCATCTCACCGGTACCCGCCTCGCGCTGCTTCTCGGTTGGCAACAGTCCAAGGTCTCGAAACTGGAGAACGGCAAGCAGACCGCCACCCCTGAAGATCTGCGGGCCTGGGCCCACGCGACCGGCCAGCCGGAGGCGTACAGCGAACTCCTTGCTCGGCTGCGGGGATTCGAGTCCCACATCCGCTCCTGGCGTCGCCAGCTCGCCGCCGGGCACCAACCGGTCCAGCAGAAGATCGCCGTCGAGTACGAGCAATCAACCGTAGTCCACGGCTTCGAGCCGGCCACCGTGCCAGGCATCCTCCAGACCGCCGACTACGCCCGGCACGTCTTCAACCGGTACGCAGAACTCCAGTGCTCACCCCGGGACACAGAAGCGGCCGTACGCGCCCGCCTCAAGCGGCAAGAGCTCCTGTACGACGCGCGCAAACGCTTCGAGATTCTGATCGGCGAGACCGCGCTCAGGTCCCTGATCTGCCCACCCTCAGTACTCGCCGCGCAGCTCGACCGCCTTGCCGGTCTGGTCGGCCTGGACACGGTCCGCCTGGGGATCATCCCGTTCACAGCCTCTCTGAAGATCCCTCCGACCGGTGGCTTCTGGATGCATGACGAGCGTCTTGTCGTGGTCGAGGTCTGGCATGCGGAACTGTGGATCGATGACGTCGACTCGATCGCCCTGTACTTGCGTACCTGGCGGACCTTGCGCGAGTCGGCTGTGTTCGGCACTGATGCCCAGAATCTGATCAGCCGCGCCCGTAAGGAGCTCAAGGTCACCTAGAACTGCTCCGTGCCATGAGTGGGCTCGCTGGCCTGCCCGAAGGGGCTCTTGGTTGCATGTTTCCCCTGGAGGGGAGCGATGCATCGCTCTGACGATACGAGGGAGGCGCTGCACTTCACGGCACAACGCCCCGTTGGCGGGTGTTGGTGAGGTCGGCGATTTGTGCGCTGTATCGGGCTCGTCGTTGTTCGGTGAAGCGTTCAGGTTCGGAGGCACGGTAGCACTAGATAAACCGACTTGTTCTGGAGCGGCAGAACACACGGCACCTCAGAATCATTTGACGGGCCGTCAGCTCAGAGGGCTGTTTGTTCTGGATTTGCAGAACAGCATATTGAACGCTTTTTTGCTGAATTTCGGATGAAGGTTAAGGAGTGAAGTCACCTTGTTGGTTAGGTGATGCATCGTCACTTTTTCCTGAACTGCAACTCATTTGTTTTGCTGTGTGGTTGGAGTGCTACAGCATGGCTGAGGGTCTGGTCCGGGCATCAGTCTGGTCGGCCGCATTGCCCTGTGCAGGGTCGGTATTCGTGCCTCAAGAATTCCAGGGCACCGCGTCTGGTGTCGGCCTCTTCCGGGTCGGGTGTGTTTACCGGTGTTTTTCAGTGGCTGTTGGGCCGCCCGCTTCTTGGTCAGTGTCGTGCTTCCGCGAGCCGAGTAAAGGGCGCTCCCTGCGGTCGCGTCGGCTGCGCCGATTCCGCTTCGCTTCACCCTTTACTCGGCTCGCTCCAGCACGGCGGAGAAGCGTGCGGGCGGCCCTGGGGGATGGGTGGCCTAGGTGGGGTGCGGTGTGGTTGGTTGGGTGGTGGGCCGGGGTGGGCGGGGCGCGGTCTCGGTTCGGGGGCACGCCGGGCTGGCTAAGCGTCTTTTGGTTGGTGGGTGGGGCGCGGTCGCGTCTGGCCTGCACGCCGGGTGGGCTTAGCGGCTTGTGGCCGGTGGTTCTGATGGCCCGTCAGTCTCCTGTGTTTCAGGTCTGGTTGGAGGTGGTTCGGCTGTTACCCGGATCGCTCCGCGATCCGGGTAACGGCACGGCGAAGTGACAGTCTGCGGGATCAGAAGGCTCCGCACACCTCACCTTCTGATGGACCGTCAGAGAAATATTTGACGTCTCGTCAACCCCTGTGTGCCCTCACACCGTTGCTGCTTAAGGAGGCTGCGAAGCTGCCTCCGTCACCCGGATCACGGAGTGATCCGGGATTCCGGGCAACGGAGTTGTCCGGTCCGGCGGCGGAGCCGCCGGGAGGGCGAGCGCGGAGCGCTCGCAGGAAGCCGCGTAGCGGCTTCGCGTCGTGTCTGC